>JBATNB010000227.1:0-10200 GCA_049290135.1 Rhizobiaceae bacterium | reverse complement strand
CGAGCCGCCGGTGCCGCCACCCTTTGCCAGCGCATCGGTGTCGCCCTGGCGCAGGCGGACCAGCGCGGGATCGCAATTGAGCTTCTCGGCGACGAACTGGGCATAGGCGGTGCGGTGACCCTGCCCGTTGGTCTGCGTACCGATGTCGAGGGTGATGCCGCCATCGGCATCGAGCGTGACCCTGGCCGGTTCGGACCCGGCAAAGGCGCAAGCCTCGATGTAGGTCGCCAGTCCGATCCCGGCGACCCGCCCGCGCGCCCTGGCCGCTTCGGCGCGGGCCTCGAAGCTCTCCCACTGCGATGCCTGGAGGGCTTGCGTCAGGTGTCCGTCGAATTCGCCGACATCATAGGTCCGCCCGGCTGCGGTGCGATAGGGAAAGGCGGCGGGGGCGACGAAGTTGCGGCGGCGGATTTCCACCGGCCCGAGCCCGGTCTCGCGCCCGCATGCATCGACCAGGCGCTCGATCAGGTAGGCCGCCTCCGGTCGCCCGGCGCCGCGATAGGCATCGACCGGGCAGGTATTGGTATAGACCGCCGTCACCGCGGCATGCAGCAGCGGAATGTCATAGACGCCGGTCGACATGGTGACGCCCATCCACGGGATGAACGGACCGAACTGCGAAATGTATCCGCCCATGGCCGCGATCACCCGCACACGCAGGGCGAGGAACCGCCCGTCGGCGTCCAGCGCCATCTCGGCTTCGGTCAGGTTGTCGCGACCCTGCGCATCGACAAGGAAGTGCTCGGTCCGGCTCGCCGTCCATTTGACCGGCGCGCCGAGGCGACGCGCGGAATCCAGCACCAGCGCGTGCTCCCGATAGGCAAAGGATTTCGGACCGAACCCGCCGCCGACATCGGGCGTGACCACGCGCAGCGACGCGCGTTCGATGCCGAGTGTCGCCGCCATTATGGAGCGCAGCGCATGCACGCCCTGCGAACCGGTGGTCAGCACGAGCCGCCCGGTCCCGGCTTCCACCGCGCCGATGGCCGAGCGCGTTTCCATGTAGTTGGAGACCAGGCGGTTGTTGACGACGGCGACATGCACGGTTCGCGCCGCGGCGGCGAACGCCCGATCCACCGCCCGCTCGTCGCCGAGGACGTTGACGAAGGCGCAGTTGGTGCCAAGTTCCGGCCAGACGAGCGGTGCGCCGGGTTCAAGCGCCGCGGCGGTGTCGGCGACGGCGTCGACCGGATGCCAGTCAATGTCGATGAGGCCGGCGGCATCCTCGGCCAGGAGCCGCGTGTCGGCGACAATGAAGGCCACGGCGTCGCCGACATGGCGGACGCTCCCAGTGCACAGAATCGGGATGTCGCGCGTTTCGGCCACGGTGCCGTCGGGCTGGGCACGCATGACGGTGCTGCGCAGCGGCTTCAACCCGGCGACATCCGCGCCGGTCAGGATCAGCCGCACACCCGGCGCGGCGCGCGCCTCGTTGAGCGACCGGATCGAGAAGCGCCCGGCGGCGATCGGCGAGCGCAGCACGATGCCGTGGAGCATTCCCGGCGTGGCGATGTCGTCGGTGTAGCAGCCGCGACCGGTCAGAAGCGTGTCATCCTCCAGGCGAAGGATCGACGCGCCCATGCCGAATTTGGGGGTGGGAGCATTCATTTTGCGTTGACGTTGCCGGTGAATTGACAATGGCTGTGGCTGATGCCCGCCGTTGCGGGATTTTGTCAGTCGCAGAACTGCGTGTAAAGACCGCGCGAACGGGGCAGCCGGATGGACGGCGCCATGACCCACGAGGAAGACCATGAAGACGGAGACATCGCCGGCATTCCGTCTGGAAGACTACCGGCCTTTCGACTTTGTGGTGCGCAGCGTGGCGCTGCGCTTCAGGCTGGATGCCGGCGCGACGCGGGTCCACAGCCGCCTCCTGCTTGAACGCCGCGCCGGTTCCGATCCCGCCGCGCCGCTTTGCCTTGACGGCGACGGGCTGTCGCTGTCGGCGCTGACGATCGACGGGCGCCCCGCCGGCGCCGGCACCTACCGGGTGACGCCGGACAGCCTGCGGATCGATGGCCTGCCTTCCAGCGGCGCGTTCGCGATCGAGATCGAGACCGTCATCGATCCATCGGCCAACAAGGCGCTGATGGGCCTCTACCGGAGCAGCGGCATCTACTGCACCCAATGCGAGGCGGAAGGCTTTCGCCGCATCACCTACTTCCCCGATCGCCCCGACGTGCTGTCGGTCTATGCCGTGCGCATCGAGGCCCGGCGCGGCGAAGCTCCGCTGCTGCTGTCGAACGGCAATCCGGTCGCCGCCGGCGATCTCGGCGATGGCTGGCATTTCGCCGAATGGCATGACCCGCACCCCAAGCCGTCCTACCTGTTCGCGCTTGTCGCCGGCGACCTCGAGCGCGTTGGCGACCATTTCGCCACCGCCTCCGGGCGCCGGGTCGAACTCGGCATCTTCGTCGAGCATGGCAAGGGCGCCCGCGCAGCCTACGCGATGGACGCGCTCAAGCGGTCGATGGCCTGGGACGAGCAGGCGTTCGGCCGAGAATATGACCTCGACGTCTTCAACATCGTCGCCGTGTCCGACTTCAACATGGGGGCGATGGAGAACAAGGGGCTGAACGTCTTCAACGACAAGTACATCCTGGCCGATGCCGAGACCGCCACGGATGCCGACTACGCCAACATCGAGGCGATCGTCGCGCACGAATATTTCCACAACTGGACCGGCAACCGCATCACCTGCCGCGACTGGTTCCAGCTCTGTCTCAAGGAAGGGCTGACGGTCTTCCGCGACCACGAGTTCTCCGCCGACATGCGTTCGCGCGGCGTCAAGCGCGTGGCTGAAGTGCGCACCCTGAAGGCGCACCAGTTTCCCGAGGACCAGGGGCCGCTCGCCCATCCGGTGCGGCCGCGGCGCTATCGCGAGATCAACAATTTCTACACGGCGACGGTCTACGAGAAGGGATCGGAACTGGTGCGCATGTTGCGCACGCTGCTCGGGGCCGCGGCGTTTCGCGCCGGCATGGATCTCTATTTCTCCCGCCACGACGGCCAGGCGGTGACGATCGAGGATTTCCTGGCCTGCTTCGCCGAAGCCTCGGGGCAGGATCTCGGTCAGTTCTCCACCTGGTACCATCAGGCCGGCACGCCGAACCTCAATGTCTCGGCGCATTACTCGGCGCGCGAAAAGACCTTTCGGCTCGAGATCGAGCAATCCACGCCGCCGACGCCCGGCGAGACGCGCAAGAAGCTGCTCCACATGCCGCTGGCGTTCGGCCTCATCGGCGCCAACGGCAAGGATGCGACCTGGACGTCCGTCGATGGCGCCAAGGTGTCCGACGGCGTCATCCACCTGCGCAAGCGGCGCCACTCGGTGACCTTTCACGGCGTCGGCGCCCGCCCGGTTGCCTCGCTCAATCGCGGTTTTTCCGCGCCCGTCACGCTGCATTTCGAACAGGGCGATGCCGACCGCCGTTTCCTGGCGCGCCACGATTCCGACAGCTTCGGCCGCTGGCAGGCCGCCAACGAATTGCTCACCCGCTCGCTGATCGCGGCGGCCAAGGCGCAGCGCGGCGGCAAGGGGCGGCCGCTTGATCCCGAACTCGCCGCCATCATCGGCGACATCGCGGTCGAGGACAGCCTCGAGCCGGCGTTCCGGGCACTCGTGCTGCAATTGCCGAGCGAGGCGGATATCGCGCGCGAAATGGGCACGAACATCGATCCCGATGCGATCCTGTCGTCGAGAAACGCCCACGTCTCCGCCATCGGCGCGGCCAATGCCGCGCGCTTCGCCGCCGCGCTCGATGCGGCGCGCATCCAGGGTCCGTTCAACCCGGATGCCAGGGATGCCGGCAACCGCGCGCTCGGTCTGGCGCTCCTCGATTTCCTCGTCGCGGCCGAAGGCTCGCCGGATCGCGCCGCCCGCCTCCATTCCGCCGCGACCAACATGACGGAGAGCGCCGGCGCGCTGTCGATCCTCTGCACGCGCTTTCCCGACAGTCCGGCGACGAAGGAAGCGCTTGCCGGCTTCCGGCGGCGACATGCCGACAACCCGCTGGTGCTCGACAAGTGGTTCGCGCTTCAGGCCGTCATGCCCGGACCCGGCGCGCTAGCCCGCATCCGCGATCTCATGGGCGACGACGCGTTCGCGCTCGCCAACCCGAACCGGGTTCGCGCGCTCATCGGCACGTTCGCGGGCGGTAATGCCACGGGATTCAATCGCGCCGACGGCGAAGCCTATCGGTTCCTCATGCAGGCCGTGACCGAAATCGACGGTTTCAACCCGCAGGTCGCCGCCCGACTGGCCACCGCCATGCGGTCCTGGCGGCAATTGGAACCGGTACGCAGGGAGCATGCCCGCGCAGCCATAGCCGAGGCAGCCGGCCGCCCCGGGCTGTCTCGGGACCTCGCCGACATCCTGCATCGCACGCTCGCCTGACGCGGCAATCCGACTCATCGGGGAACTTTTTTGCCGACAGGGCTGGACAAGGCGAATCGGCTTTGATTCCTTAGCCTCGATTCGGGGGGTGTGGCGTACCCTGTTCACCAGTCAAGTTTGGGGGATTGCAATGGCGGACGCGTCGCACGCGCCCGACAGGATCATTGCGCGCAAGCGCGGCGAACGGCGGCTTTTCGGGCTGTCCGGTCTTCCCGCCGCCATGGCCGGCCCCGACTATCGCCGTTTCGCCAAGGCCGAACCGCTGCTGCGGCGCGCCATTCCCGCGCTCATCGTCGTCTTCCTGGTGATCCTGGCCATCGCCCGACTCGTGTCGATGGTGGAATGGCGCGATTCCATCGAGCGCGAGGCCAATGTCACGCTTTCGTTCGCGGCCCGGCAACTGGCGCTCGGGCTGGAACAGGGCAAGGGCGTGGGCGAGCCGCCGGCCCGCGTCGCCGCCAACCTGCTCGAACGGTTCGGCGCCATGGGCGCGGGCGGCGACCGCATGATGCTGCTCATCACCGATCGCGAACTGTCGATCATCGCGGCGTCGCCGGGCGCGGACGGCCTTGTCGGCCAGGCGCTCGATCATGTCATCGATGGCGGGCAACCGCTGTTCCTGTTCGGCGAGAACGCCGGAACCATCCCGGTCACGCTCGATGACCGGGCCTATCGCGCCGCGGTCGCCCGGACGGTGGGCGGTGACGCGGCTGGCGCGGCGCTGATGGCGGAGGACGCGATCTTCATCGAGTGGAAGCGTTCGGCGACCGTCAACGTGACCATGTTCGTGCTGACCGCGGCCATCCTGCTGCTGGTGCTCTATGTCTATTACGCCCAGGTGTTCCGCGCCGAGGATGCCGACCGCATCTACACCGACGCCCAGGAGCGCAGCGAACTGGCACTGACGCGCGGACGTTGCGGACTTTGGGACTGGGACCTGTCGCGCGGCGGCATGTACTGGTCGCGCTCCATGTACGACATGCTGGGATACCAGCCGGTCGAGCAGACACTGTCCTTCGCCGAGGTCCAGGGCATCGTCCATCCCGAGGACATCGATCTGTTTTCGCTGGCGCGCCGCGCCGCGTCGCGCGAGATCGACCACATCGACCATGTGTTCCGCATGCGCAACGCCGCCGGCGCCTACGTGTTCGTGCGGGCCCGCGCCCAGATCGTCGACCCCGACGCCGCCGACATCCACTTCGTCGGCATCGCCATCGACGTGACGGAGAACCAGCGCCTCGCCCTGCGCTCGGAAAAGGCCGACCAGAGGCTGCGCACGGCCATCGACAACATCCCAGAATCCTTCGTGCTCTATGACGCGGCGAACCGGCTGGTTCTGTGCAACGCCCGCTTCCAGGAGTTCCACGGGCTCACCGATGCCGACACCGTGCCGGGCGCGGGCCGCGACGAGCTTGAATCGCGCATGGAGAAGCTGGCGCTGGAGCGCCGCCTCGCCGGTGCCTCGCGCGAAGGCACCATCACCTTCGAACGCCTGCTGGCGGACGGGCGCTGGCTGCAGGTGACGGAACTGGCGACGGGCGACGGCGGACGGGTGTCGGTGGGCACCGACATCACGCAGTTGAAACTGCAGCAGGAACGCATGGAAGACAGCGAACGCCGGCTGATGGCCATGATCCAGGACCTGAGCCAGGCGCGGCGCGGCGAGCAGGAGCGCTCACGCGAGCTGGCCGAAACCAACCGCAAGCTGATGCGCGAGACCGAACGCGCCGAGGGCGCCAACCGCGCCAAGTCCGACTTCCTGGCCAACATCTCGCATGAGCTGCGTACGCCGCTCAACGCCATCATCGGCTTTTCCGAAGTGATCCAGAAACAGTTCTTCGGGCCGATCGGTTCGGCCAAGTACGAGGAGTATGTCAACGACATTCACCGTTCGGGCAATCATCTGCTCGGCGTCATCAACGACATCCTCGACATGTCGAAGATCGAGGCCGGGCGGTTCACCATCGAGCCGGAGCCGATCGACCTGCAGCCCCTCCTCGACGAGGCGCTGAAGATGGTCGCGGTGCAGGCGGAAGCCCGCAAGATCCGCCTGGAGGAACGCGCCGGCGCATCGCTGCGCGCCCATGTCGACCGGCGGGCCATGAAGCAGGTGCTCATCAACCTGTTGTCGAACGCGGTGAAGTTCACGCGCGAGGGCGGCCGCATCGCAGTCAAGGCGCGGCGGACGCAAAAGGCGCTCACCATCACCATCGAGGATACGGGATGCGGCATCGCGCCCGACGCGCTGAAGCGGCTCGGACGGCCGTTCGAACAGGTCCAGAACCAGTTTTCCAAGAATCACGAGGGATCGGGACTCGGTCTCGCCATTTCGCGCTCGCTGGTCGAGATGCATGGCGGCGCGCTGAAGATCCGGTCCAAGCCGGGCATCGGCACCATCGTCTCGGTGCGCATCCCGGTTCCGCAAGAGTTTGCCGCGGCCGCCTGAGGCGACCGCGGTGAAGACCTGACTGCCCTGAGACTGCCCCGGCGCCGGATTTCCGGCTCCGGGGCGCTTTTTTTCAGTCCATCCAGGACTTGCCGTCGCGGCCATGCCCGCGGCGGGGCAGTTCGTCCCTGGCGATCTTGCCGTCGTCGTTGCGGTCAAGCATGGCGAAGGCCTTCTTCTGGCGGCTTTCCACTTCCGCCGTCGTCAGCTTGCCGTCGCCATCGGTGTCGAACCGTTCGATGATCCGCGCCGCCATCCGTTCGGCCATGCGCTTCTGGATCTCCGCGGTGATTTCGTCGGCGGTGAGCGTGCCGTCCTTGTTGGCGTCGGCCATGCCGATGCCGGCGTTCATGGCATTGGCGAACTCATCGAAGGTGACGTCGCCGCTTTTGTCGGCATCGGCCTTTTCGAAGCGCTCCATGGCATCCGGACCGCCATTCTTCCCGTGCCTGCGCCAGCCGTCGTCGGCAAGCGAGGCAGAGGTTCCCGCGACGGCAACAGCGCCGGCGGCCAGCAGGATTTTCGTAAGGGTCTTCATGGTGGTTCCTTTCTTCACATCGTCACCCCCGATGCGAAACGGAATGGCCGCGGCTTCCCATCACCGCGAAGTCCTTCCCGCACGAAGCAGCGTGTCGTAGGCTTTGCGCACACGCTGCTGCGTCTCCTTCAGATGCGCTTCCAGCCGCGCCAGATCCGGCAGGTCGGCCAGTTTCAGCATCAGATCCGTAAATCCCGGCGGCGCCTCGGCCGGATCGTAGGGCCCCGGCAGGCACAGCCGGTTCAGTTGCGTCAATGCCTGGTAGAGCGCGAACGCCGCCTTCAACTCCTCCCTTGTCTGGGCATCGATTCCGGCATGAAGAAGGCCGTCCATCGTGGCCGGCGACCGGGCTCCGTGCGCGGGGGTCAGAAGGACGGTGGTCTGCGCCATGAACTCCAGGTCGATGAGCCCGCCGGGTACGAGCTTGAGGTCGAAAATGGTCTTCGCCGGCTTCTCCTCGGCGATGAGATCGCGCATCTCTCGTGCATCCCTGATCACCTTGGCCGGATCGCGCGGCAAGGTCAGGATGGCGCCGATTTCGGCTTCGATGTCGGCCAGCAACGCCGGGTCGCCGGCGATCCCGCGTGCGCGGGTCAGCGCCATGTGCTCCCAGGTCCAGGCTTCGGTCCGCTGGTACTTGGCGAAGGAGGCGAGATGCGTGGCGATCGGCCCCTTGTTGCCGGAAGGCCGCAGCCGCATGTCGAGTTCGTAGAGAACCCCCTCGGCCGTCGGCGCGGCGATCGCGGCGATGAAGCGCTGCGTGAGACGGCCGAAATAGTGCGATGGCGCCAGCGGCCTGGAGCCATCGGACTCCTCCGCCTCGGCCGGATGATCGAACAGGACGATGAGGTCGACATCCGATCCGGCGGTGAGTTCGCGGCTGCCGAGCTTGCCCATGCCGAGGATGGCGACGCGCGCGCCGGGGATGACGCCGTGGCGTACGGCGAATTCGCCCCGCACCGCATCGAGCGCCGCGGTGATGACGAGATCGGCGAGGTCGGAGAAGGCCTTGCCGGCGCGCGCGGCATCGATGGCGCCGGACAGGAAGCGCACGCCGATCAGGAATTTCTGCTCGGACGCGAAGATCCGGAGCCGGTCAAGGACATCCTCATAGTGCGGCGCGCCGGCAAGAAACGTGTCCAGGCGAACCGACAGATAGGCCTTGTCGGGCAGGTCGGCCATCAGCGACGGGTCGAGCAGACCGTCGAACACATGCGGGCGGCGGGTGATGACCTCGGCCAGCCGCGGCGCGGCGCCCATGATCGTGGCGATCAGGTCGAGCAGCGCCGGGTTGGAATGCAGGAGCGAGAACAGCTGGATCCCGGAGGGAAGCCCGGCGATGAAGGCGTCGAAGCGCATCAGCGCCTCGTCGGCCCGCCGTGTCCGCCCGAACGCCTCCAGCAGTGCCGGGGTCAGCTCGGTCAGGCGCTCGCGCGCCTCGGCCGACTGCGTCGCGCGGTACCGCCCGAAATGCCAGGTGCGGATGACGCGGCAGATATCGCTCGGGCGCTCGAAGCCGATGCGCTGCAGCGTCATGAGCGTGTCGGGATCGTCGACATCGCCGGTGAAGACGAGATTGCCGATGCCGGCCGAAAGCTGCGGCGCGGCCTCGAACAGGGCGGCGTAATGGCGCTCGACATCGCGCAGGGCGTCGCGGAAGGCGACGGCGAAACGCCCCGCGTGGGCAAAGCCGCGCATGCGCGCAATGCGCTCGATTTCCGCCGGCTCCTCGGGCAGCGAATGGACCTGCTCGTCGGCGACCATCTGGATGGCGTGCTCGATGTCGCGCAGGAACCAGTAGCGGGACGCCAGCGACGACGCGGCCTCGGCGGAGATGTAGCCGGCATCGCGCAAGCGGCCGAGCATCGGCACGGTGCGGCGGTCGCGCAGCACCGGCATGCGCCCGCCGGCGATCAGTTGCTGCGTCTGCACGAAGAACTCTATCTCGCGGATGCCGCCGCGCCCGAGCTTCACATTGTGCCCGGCGACGGCGATTTCGCCGTGCCCCTTGTGGGCGTGGATCTGGCGCTTGATGGAATGAACATCGGCAATGGCGGCGTAGTCGAGATATTTGCGCCAGATGTAGGGCCCGAGTTCGGCAAGGAAGCCGTTGCCGGCGTCAAGGTCGCCGGCCACCGGTCGCGCCTTGATCATCGCGGCGCGCTCCCAGTTCTGGCCCCTGCCCTCATAGTAGGTCAGCGCCGCCACGATCGGGATGGACAGCGGCGTCGACCCGGGATCCGGGCGCAGCCGGAGGTCGGTGCGGAAGACGTAGCCGTTGGCGGTGCGGTCCTGGAGGATGCGCACGAGCTGGCGCGCGATGCGCACGAAGAGGTCGGCGGCCTCGTCGGGATCGGCGACGGCGGGCGCGTGCGGATCGTGAAAGATGATGAGGTCGATGTCGGAGGAATAGTTCAGTTCGCCGCCGCCGAGCTTGCCCATGCCGAGCACGACGAGGCCCGATCCGAACCCCGGTCGCGCCCGGTCTGGCAGGCGGAGCTTGCCGCGTTCATCGGCCTGGAGAAGCAGGAAATCGATGGCGGCGCCGACACTTGCCTCCGCCAGCGCGGTCAGCCGGCGCACCGAGATTTCGGCGCCGTCGCCGGCGAGATCGGCGAGCGCGATGGCGACATGCGCGGCGACCTTCTCCTCGCGCAGGCGCTCCATCAGGCGCGCCTCGGTCATGCCGGGCTCGTGCGCCAACGCGGCGATCGCGGCGATCCGCGCCTCGATCATCGCCGGCGCGCCGTGCCCGGCGATGGCTTCGAGAATGGATGGCCGGCGGCGCAGCGTGTCGCGGATGAAGGGCGAAAAGTCGGC
>JBATNB010000226.1:0-6124 GCA_049290135.1 Rhizobiaceae bacterium | reverse complement strand
CGACAGCAACATGGCGGCGGCGACAATCAGCGGATGGCGGCATGCCATGGAAGCGCTCCAGGTTTCCCCAAGGATAGACCGGCCAAGCCGCGAGGCAAGGCGCATTCAGGAACTGACCGTCAGGCCGAAGCCGTGCATCAGCCGCTTCAGCGCCGCATCCGGGCGCCCCGAGGTGAGGACCGCCAGGTCGGCGGCCGGAACCTCCGCCTCGTCGGCCCGTTCGGAGAGCAGCGACAGCGCGCGACGCGCGATCGCCTCGGCCGGATCGATCCAGTCGACCGGCCAGGGCGCGGTCTTGCGCATGCGGTTGACCAGGAACGGATAGTGGGTGCAGGCCAGAACGACGATGTCCGTCCGCTTGCCGTCCTTTTCGATGAAGCATGGCGCGATCTCGCGGCCCACCGCTTCCTCGTCGACATAGCCCTCGCGCATGTAGGTTTCGGCCAGGCCGGCCAGGTTGACCGATCCGACCAGCCGGACATGGCATTTCTGCGCCCAGCGGGCGATGAGATCGCGCGTGTACTGCCGCTTGACCGTTCCCGGCGTGGCAAGGACCGAAACCAGGCCGGAGCGGGTGCGCTCGGCCGCCGGCTTGATGGCCGGCACCGTGCCGACGAACGGGTGCCCGGGAAACGCCTTGCGCAACGCGTCGATCGCCAATGTCGATGCGGTGTTGCAGGCAATCACGCTGAGCTCGGGATCGAAACGCCGCAGCAGGTCGCCGAAAAGATCGACGATGCGCTCGCGCAGCGCCGTCTCCTCCCACGCGCCGTAGGGAAAGGCGGCATCGTCGGCGACATAGACGAACCGCCGGCCCGGCATCAGCACGCGGGCCTCGCGCAGAACCGTCAGCCCGCCGATGCCGGAATCGAAAAAGAGCACGGGTCTGGTCATCAGATCAGCTTCAAGTCCGCGAGCAATTCCCGGCAGGAGGGGAACAGGAACGTGCTGCCCCAGAAGCCTTTGGCCGATTCGCACTTCTGCATCGAGTAGGTCTCGCGTCTGGCCTTCAGCGCCTCGACGCCAATGAACCACAGGCGATCCACCGAATCGAAGCGTCCCGCGCTGAAGGCCGTCAGCTTTCCATAGGTCGCGGCATCGCAGACATTACGGGTGGAAAACCGGGTGACGTTCTGCCGGATGCAGGTGGAATAGTCATCCGGGTCCGCCATGCGGGCACATTCGGAAAGCCGCAGCCGCCGGGTTTCCTCGCTCTCTTCCACGCAGGAAAACACCGGCTGGTCGATGTTGAGCGCCAGACCGGAATGCAGGAACTGGAACACTTCGTCGACAGACCTGAACACCCCTTCCCGGCTGACGATGTCGCGCGTCCGCGACGCAAACAGGACTTTCTCGGGACAGCGCGAGAAACGCGGATCGATCGCGCCTGAATCGGCGGCGGTCATGCGCGTGGTGGCATTGACGAGCCGTTGGCGTGCGTCCTCCGGCATGTCATCCATCCCGGTGTCGCAGGGGAAGAAGCGCCTCGTCCTGTTCTCGAGCACGACCTTCTTGTCGTTCCATTCCTCGATGATCGCCTGGTACTTCTCATAGTAGGCGCGATAGCGCAGGAGATCGAAGTCGGCGGCATAGCCATTGAGCTGTTGCGAGGCGAGCCGGCGGCGGCGGACCAGCGAATTGACGTCATCGATATGGCGGGAATATTCGTTCCAGGCGTCGGAGGCGGCTTTCTGCACGAGGCTCTTCTCGGCAAGGAAGTTCTCGACGTTGCGCTTGACCAGCACGTCCACCACGACGAACGTGAACAGCACGCCGAGCATGGAGCCGATCGCCTTGCCGGCCCAGGAGTTGATGAACAGTTGAACGGCGCCTGCCGATGCGTCCGCCGGCCCGGGCTTCAATCGCGCCGTGCCCTTGCCGACGGCCTTTTTGGTTGCGACCACCATGATTGTCCGTCCTGCCCCGCCAGAGACTAGGGCCATTGCAGGGACGTCACAACTGCCCGCCTTCAGCGGTCCGGCGGCCTGCGGCGCGGCGCGCGCTCGAACGTGTCAAGCGATGCCAGCGCGCCCCTCAGCACGGAGATTTCGGCACTGCTGAACCCCGGGCGGGTCAGGACCGCGCGCAGATTGTCGACGATCTTCGGCTTTTTTTCCTCCGGGCGGAAGAATCCGCGCTCGTCGAGCGCCTCCTCGAGCCAGTCCAGCAGCGAATGCAGCGCCGCCCTTGGCGCGGGGATGATGTCCGGGCCGCGAAAATTCGTGTCGGTTTCCGCCGCGAGCCCCGTCTTCATCCATTCATAGCTCATCAGCAGCACGGCCTGCGCGATGTTGAGCGAGGAAAAGTCCGGGTCGACCGGGAAGGTGACGATCGCGTCGGCCAGCGCCACCTCCTCGTTGAACAGCCCGTATTTTTCGCGGCCGAACAGGATGGCCGTCGGCTGGCCCTGTTGCGCCCGCGCCCGCATTTCCCGCGCCGCCTCGACCGGCGAGAGCACCGGCTTGAAGCCGTCGCGCGCCCTAGCCGTCGTGGCGACGACGAAACCCATGTCGGCAACCGCGTCCGCCGGCGACGGATAGACGATGGCGGAATCGATCACGCCATCGGCGCGGCTCGCCGCCGATCTGGCCTTTTCGCTCGGCCAGCCGTCGCGCGGCTTGACGAGGCGCAGGCTCGCGAGCCCGAAATTGGCCATGGCGCGCGCGGCCATGCCGATGTTCTCGCCGAGTTGCGGCTCGACCAGCACGATGGCAGGTTGTGTCGGCAGATCCATGCCGGTTCCCTTGCACGATTCCGGAAAAAACGGAAACATCCGCCATGCCGCGCCGGCGGCGCCAACAAGTGGATGGAGGAAACGCCGTGTCCCGCGCCATCGCCATGCTGCATTCCCGCCTCGATCCGCTCGGCGCCGTCGCCAAGCGTATGTTCGGCGGTTCCGGCTTCATGCTCAACGGCAACATGGCCGCCGGCACGTTCCGCGATGGTGTCCTGTTTCGCGCCGGACCGGGTTTCTCAGCGATTGCCTCCGCCCGCGCCGAAGCCCGGCCGATGACGATGGGCGAGCGCGTCGCCGCCGGCTACTGGATCGTCGCCGAGCCGGCGCTGGACGCCGCGACTTTTGATTTCTGGCTCGACGCGGCGCTGGCCTTCAATGCCACGCTGCCCGCGAAGGAAGAGCGCGCGACACGGCGGAAGATGGCGCGCAAGAACGCCTGACGAACGCCGGTTCAATGGCGGGCCACGCCCGCGCCGGTCCTCAGACTCATGCATGACTATGCCGGGCGGGAACCCTCTGTTATACGGGCCGCAGCCGCCCGGTTCGGGCGCGACGCGTCACAACAATGTCCTGCGCAAAGGCTTTTCCCATGGCGAAAATCAAGGTGGCCAATCCCGTCGTCGAACTCGACGGCGACGAGATGACACGCATCATCTGGAAGCTCATCAAGGACAAGCTGATCCACCCCTATCTCGATGTGACGCTGGAATATTACGACCTCGGAATCGAGGAGCGGGACCGGACCAACGACAAGATCACCGTCGACGCCGCGAACGCCATCATGAAGCACGGCGTCGGCGTCAAGTGCGCCACCATCACGCCGGACGAAGCCCGCGTGAAGGAATTCGGGCTCAAGCAGATGTGGAAGTCGCCGAACGGCACGATCCGCAACATCCTGGGCGGCGTCATCTTCCGCGAGCCGATCATTGCCAAGAACGTGCCGCGCCTGGTGCCGGGCTGGACCCGCCCGATCGTGGTCGGCCGCCACGCCTTCGGCGACCAGTATCGCGCCACCGACTTCCGCTTCCCCGGCAAGGGCACGCTCACGATCAAGTTCGTCGGCGAGGACGGCAAGGTCATCGAGCACGAAGTGTTCAAGGCCCCCGACGCCGGCGTTGCCCTAGCCATGTACAACCTCGACGAGTCGATCCGCGATTTCGCCCGCGCATCGCTGAACTATGGCCTGCAGCGCAATTTCCCCGTCTATCTGTCGACCAAGAACACCATCCTCAAGGCCTATGACGGCCGCTTCAAGGACATCTTCCAGGAGGTGTTCGACGCGGAGTTCAAGGAGGAGTTCACCCGGCGCAAGCTCGTCTACGAGCACCGGCTCATCGACGACATGGTGGCCTCGGCGCTGAAATGGTCCGGCGGCTATGTCTGGGCGACCAAGAACTACGATGGCGACGTGCAGTCCGACGTGGTGGCGCAGGGCTTCGGTTCGCTCGGCCTCATGACATCCGTGCTGATGACGCCGGACGGACAGACCGTGGAAGCCGAAGCCGCGCACGGCACGGTGACCCGGCACTTCCGCCAGCACCAGAAGGGCGAGGAAACCTCGACCAACTCGATTGCATCCATCTTCGCCTGGACGCGCGGCCTTGCCCATCGCGCCAAGCTCGATGGCAACGATGTGCTGCGGATGTTCGCCGACACGCTCGAGCGCGTCTGCGTCCAGACGGTCGAATCCGGCTACATGACCAAGGATCTGGCGCTGCTCATCGGCCCCGACCAGCCCTGGTTGTCGACCTCCGGATTCCTCGACAAGGTCGACGAAAACCTGTCGAAGGCAATGGGAAGCTGACGCGCCGATGCGCGCGCCCGCGTCCGCCCGGCGGTTCAGCCGGCGAACGTTGTTGCGGATCGCCTTCTATCTCGCCGCCGCGTTGACGCTTGCCTTCGCCGTGCGGTTCACGCTGCGCGCGGTGAGCTTCATGCGCCACGCCGGCGAGCCGCCGGCGCCCTGGATGCCGATCGGTTATGTCGCCCGGCTGAACGAGGTCGACGTCGACCGGCTGCGCGAAGAGCTCGGCCTCGATCCGCAAGTTCCCGACCGACGGCCGATCGGCGCGATCGCCGAGGAAATGGGCGTTCCCGTCGAAGCGTTCCTGGCGAAAATCGTCGCCGCGATCGAGAAACTCAAGTCGGCGCCGGCGCAATGAGCGCGACGGTCCTCGAACTGCTGGCGAACTGGGGCAGCCCGTTCCTGTTCGGCCTGCTTTTCCTCGCCGCCCTCGGGATCCCGCTGCCGGCAACGCTGACGCTGATTGCCGCGGGCGCCCTGATCGTCGCGGGAACCTTCGATGTCGTTGCCGTGGCGCCGTGGGCGGCGGCCGGATCGATTGCCGGCGATCATATGGGTTACGGGCTCGGCCGCCTTGCCGGCCACGCGGTCGATGACCGGCTCGCCGGGCGGCAATCCTGGCAGAAACGCCTTGCCGAAGCGCGGAGCTTCATGGCCAGGCGCGGGGCGTTCGGCGTGTTCTTCACGCGCTGGCTGGCTACCCCGCTTGGCCCGCCGGTCAACATCGCCGCCGGAATGGCCCGGCTTCCGCTCTGGCGGTTCTCCATTGCCGACATTGCCGGCGAAGTGCTGTGGGTGGCGCTGTTTCTGGGCATCGGGGCGTTCGCGGGCGCCGGCGCGGAGGAACTGGCCGCGCTGGCCGGCGATTTCGGCGGGTTCGTCGCCGCCCTCATCGTCACCGTGACGCTCGGATGGTTCGCATTCGGCCGGCGGCGGGCGAAAGGCACCGGAACCGGGTGACGGTCGCGGCGCGGTTTGCCGCGCGGCCGTTGAGTTCGTTTCCCTGCGTTGAAAAAGGGTTGGGGGCGATGTCCGTGCGGCCGTCAGCCGTGGCCGTTCCTGGCGATCAGCCGGCCCGGGCCGCGCCGAAGCCGGAGGTCGCTGCCCGTGAAAATAGTTGACCGTCGCGAAGCGCGCACCACGCCCGCACGATCATGGCCAGTTCGTCTTTCCTCAATTCCAGGTCTGCCAAATCGTTGACCTTGAAACTGCGTGCTTCCTGGCCATCGCCGACAAGATTCGGAAAATCGCCAGGAATCTCCGCGCCCTTGTGAAACATCAGGCTGGCGTGCTTCTTTGCCTTGGGAAAAAAGCTCGCAATGTTGCCCTTGTAGGTGAACGTCGGCGCCTGCCACTTGATTGCCTCGCCGATGCGGGGATCGGCGTCGAGGATGACGTCTCTCATCGCCGCGACGACCGGTTTCATCGGGTTGTCATAGCTGTCCAGCCATCGGTCGACGTCCGGATTGCGATTCGCGCCGCGGCTCATCGTAAAGCCTCCCTGATCGCCGCGATGGCCTCGGCTGCTTTCGAGGCGTCCGGGCCTCCGGCCTGCGCCATGTCGGGACGTCCGCCGCCGCCCT
>JBATNB010000225.1:0-2361 GCA_049290135.1 Rhizobiaceae bacterium | reverse complement strand
AGGGCGTTGGGGGCGGCGGGGGGCGCGAACACGGCGCGCACGGCCTGGTCATGGTCCTCGGCCTCGATCCGTTCGAGCACACGCTCGAAACCGCCGGCCATCGGCGTCATGTCGAGATCATCGAGCAGCGCGCCGCCGAGTTGCTCATATCCGCGCAGCCGCGACCGGCAGCGCGCGCAGGTCTCGGTATGGGCGGCGATGACGGCGGACGCGGACGCGCCGAGCTGGCCGGCGGCCAACAGCATCAGGGTGTCGTCGTCGGGATGATGGTTCGGGGTCATTTCAATTCGTCCAGGAGCGCGCGAAGCCGTTCGGTCGCGAGGCGCATGCGCGATTTCACGGTGCCGAGCGGGATGCCGAGCGCGTTCGCGATCTCGCTCTGCGGCTTATCGGAAAAATAGGACAGGCGGATCACGGTCCGCTGGTCCGGCGGCAGCTTGTCGAGCGCGAGGCGAACCAGCCGCTCGCCGTCGCCCGCAAGGGCAATGCCCTCAGGCGACGGCGCGGGCTCGGGGGCAAAGGCGGGATCGTCCTGGTCGACGGCGGCGGCGCGTTTCTCGCGGCGCTTGATGTCGATGAGGAGGTTGCGCGCGATGGTGAAGATCCAGGTGGATGCGCCGGCGCGAGCCGGATCGAACAGGGCGGCCTTCCGCCACACCGCCAGCATGGTGTCCTGGGCGATTTCCTCGGCTTCCGCGGCGCCGAGGCCGAGGCGGACGGCATAGGTCTTCACGCGCGGCGCGAAGTGCCTGAACAAGGCGGCGAAGGCGGCGCGGTCGCCGCGTTCGGCGACGGCCTGCACCATTTTTGCCAATTCCTCGCCAGTCGGCAGCACGGCGCGGGTCTCCACCGGGCTCAGATGCGCGTTCGCGCGGAAACCGGGCGGGCGAAGGGTCGGGGCGTGGAGTTCTGTCTGCGCATTCATGGCCTCTCTACGTCTGCCGCGCGGCGGCGGATCAGTCGCGCGCGCACGGTTTTTCCGGCCAGGCCGGATGATCCGCGCGCCGATCCACTTCGTAACGCTCCTGCAACGCGGCGGGAACGGGAAAATCGTCCATTCCCCCGGTATCGAAGAATGGACCGCCATGCTCAATCGCCTTCCCCATCCCGCCCCGCAGCGCATCGCGGTCATCGGATCCGGCATTTCCGGGCTTTCGGCGGCCTGGCTGCTGGCCGGCCGCCACGATGTGACCCTGATGGAAGCGGAAAGCCGCATCGGCGGCCACTCGCATACCGTGGACGTGATGACGCCGCGCGGCAATGTGGCCGTGGACACCGGGTTCATCGTGCACAATCGCGTCACCTACCCCAATCTCACCGCCCTGTTTGCCCATCTCGGTGTCGGGACGCGGCCGACGGCGATGTCGTTTGCCGTGTCGCTCGATGGCGGCCGGCTCGAATATGCCGGCGGCAAGGGGATCGGCCTGCTGGCGCAACCGGCCAACGCGGTGAAGCCGCGTTTCATCGCCATGGTGCGCGACATCGTGCGGTTCTACCGCGAGGCGCCGGCGCGCATTCGCGGCGACGAAACCGAAACGCTGGATGCCTGGCTCGACCGGCACGGCTATGGCCGGGCGCTGCGCGAGGATCACCTCTACCCGATGGCGGCGGCGATCTGGTCGACGCCGGCGGGATCGGTCGGGGGCTTCCCGGTGGGCAATTTCGTGCGGTTCTGCGACAATCACGGCCTGCTGAAACTCGCCAACCGCCCGACCTGGCGCACCGTCGAAGGCGGCAGCCGCGCCTATGTGGACGCCATGATGTCGCGCTTCCCGGGGCGGGTGGTCGCGGGCGATCCGGTCCGCGCGGTCAGCCGCCAGCGACATGGCGTCGTGGTGCGGACCCGCACGGGCGAGGCGACCTTCGATCATGTAGTGATCGCGGCCCATGCCGATCAGGCGCTGGCGCTGCTTTGCCACCCGACGGCGCGCGAGCGCGCGCTGCTCGGGGCCTTCCGCTACACCGACAACGAGACGGTGCTGCATGGCGACGGCGCGCTGATGCCGGTGCGCCGGCGCGCGTGGGCGGCATGGAACTATCTCGCCGAGAAGGGCGATGCCTCGCGCCTGTCGGTGACCTACTGGATGAACCGGCTGCAGGGAATCGATGCGGCGACGCCGCTCTTCGTCACGCTCAATCCGCTCCGCGCGCCGCGCGAGGACCTTGTGCATCTGCGCCAGACCTTCCGGCATCCATTGTTCGACGCCAGGGCGATCGACGCGCAGAAACGCCTGTGGTCGATCCAGGGCGAGGGCGGCGTGTGGTTCGCCGGCGCGTGGTTCGGCGCCGGATTCCACGAGGACGGGCTGCAGGCCGGGCTGGCGGTCGCCGAAGCGATCGGCGGGGTTCGCCGCCCGTGGG
>JBATNB010000224.1:0-5540 GCA_049290135.1 Rhizobiaceae bacterium | reverse complement strand
GCGCCTGCCCGCCGGCCGAAAGCGCGGCCTCGGCGGCGCGCACGATCGGCTCGTAGCCGGTGCAGCGGCACAGATTGCCCTGCAGCGCCGTTTCGATGCGGGCCTCGTTCGCCTCGGGCTCGGCCATCCACAGCGCCTGCAGCGACATGACGATTCCGGGCGTGCAGAACCCGCACTGCGAACCGTGATGGTCGACCATCGCCTGCTGGATCGGCGCCAGCGGCGAGCCCGGCGCGGAAAGGTGCTCCACCGTCACCACATGGCAGCCGTCGAGCGAGCCGACGAACCGGATGCAGGCGTTGACGCTCTCATAGGCGATCCCGTCGCCCTCCAGCCGCCCGACAAGCACCGTGCAGGCGCCGCAATCGCCTTCCGCGCAGCCTTCCTTGGTGCCGGTCAGGCGCTGGCGCAGGCGCAGGAAGTCCAGCAGCGTCTCGTCCGGCCGGATCGCGCCGGTCGAAATTTCCTCGTCGTTCAGGATGAACCGGATCTCGTGTCGTGACGGAGCGCCCACGCCTCAGCTCCCGCGATAGGTGGAATAGCCATAGGGCGAGACGAGCAGCGGCACGTGGTAGTGCGCATGCTCGCTCATCCCGAAGCGGATCGGCACCTCGTCGAGGAAGGCCGGCTCAGGCACCGCCGCGCCGCCGGCCCTGAGATAGGCGCCGACATGGAAGACCAGTTCGAACCGGCCGGTACGGAAATCGTCGCCGGCGAGAATCGGGCTGTCGCAGCGCCCGTCCTCGTTGGTGTGCACGGTCTTGACCAGCGTCCGGCCGTCATTGAGGTCATGGAAATCGATCCTCAGCCCCGAGGCCGGCTTGCCCGTCGCGGTGTCGAGAACATGGGTGGTGAGCCGCCCTTCCGCTGATTTCGCCAATCGATCCTCCTGGCCGGTCCGTCCGGGCGATTGTGCGCCCGCGCGCCCCGGAGCTTAAGCACCCAAGACGAATTGGCCAACAGAAACACTTTCAAGAATATGGACGGAAATATCGCAACGGTGCATTGGCTAGATTCGCAGCCAGTGGCGGAGGTGCAGCCTTGTCCAACCGGTATGAACGCGACATGCGTGGCCATGGCCCACGCCCCCCGGCAGTGAACTGGCCGGGCGGCGCGCTTGTCGCCGTGCAGTTCGTGCTCAATTACGAGGAAGGCGGCGAAAACTGCCTCCTGCACGGCGACGGCCAGTCGGAGGCATTCCTGTCGGAAATCGTCGGCGCGGCGAACTGGCCGGACCGGCGCCACTGGAACATGGAATCGATCTACGAATATGGCGCGCGCGCCGGCTTCTGGCGGCTGCACCGGATGTTCCTTGAAACCGGCGTGCCTGTCACCGTCTTCGGCGTCGCCTCGGCGCTGGCCCGTTCCCCCGAACAGGTCGAGGCTATGCAGGCGGCTGGCTGGGAAATCGCCAGCCACGGCCTGAAATGGGTCGAATACAAGGATGTTCCGGAGGAGACCGAGCGCGCCCATCTGGCCGAGGCGGTCCGCCTGCACGCGGAAGTGACTGGCGAGCGGCCGTGCGGCTACTATCTCGGGCGCGCCTCGATGAACACGGTGCGCCTGGCGGTCGAGGAAGGCGGGTTCGCCTACGTCTCCGACACCTACGCCGATGACCTGCCCTACTGGATCACCATGTCCGGGCGCACGCAGCTGGTGATTCCCTACACGCTCGACGCCAACGACATGCGGTTCGCCACGCCGCAGGGGTTCAACTCGGGTGACCAGTTCTTCGCCTATCTGCGCGACAGCTTCGACACGCTGGTCGAGGAAGGCCGTGCCGGTCGTCCTGGACTGATGTCGGTCGGCCTGCATTGCCGGCTGGTCGGGCGGCCGGGCCGGGCCGCGGCGCTCCGGCGCTTCATCGATCATGTCAACGCCTCCGGCGTCGCCTGGTGCGCCCGGCGCATCGACATTGCCCGCCATTGGGCCGAACACCATCCGCACGTGCCCGCCGCGCTCGTTCCCTCCGCCATGTCCCGGGAGGATTTCGTCCGCGCCTTCGGCGGCATCTACGAGCATTCGCCCTTCATTGCCGAACGCGCCCACGCCCTGGAACTCGGCCTCGCCCACGACAGCGCCTCCGGCCTTGCCAGTGCGCTGGCGCGCGCCTTCCGCTCGTCGAGCCATGACGAGCGCCTCGGCGTCCTGCGCGCCCATCCCGATCTCGCCGGCAAGCTCGCGGCGGCCAGGCGCCTGACTCCGGAATCGACCGCCGAGCAGGCCTCCGCCGGACTTGATGCGCTGACGGACGACGAGCGCGCGCGCTTCAACGTGCTGAACAATGCCTATGTGGAGAAGTTCGGCTTTCCCTTCATCATCGCCGTGCGCGGGCTGACGAAGGACCGGATTCTCGCCGCCTTCGAGCACCGGATCGCCAACGGAACGGATGAGGAGTTCGAGACTGCCTGCCGGCAGGTCGAACGCATCGCCCGGCTTCGCCTCGAAACATTGTTGCCGTGACAGAAGGGGGCAAGGAGACACGCATGCCGGCCCGAACATACCACGCCCCCAGGGGCGGACTGCCGCCCCAGACCGACCTGCTGACCGGTCGCGCGGTCTTCAAGGAAGCCTATGCCGTGATCCCGCGCGGGGTGATGAGCGACATCGTCACCTCGTTCCTGCCGGGATGGGAGGGCACGCGGCTGTGGGTGCTGGCCCGTCCGTTGAGCGGTTTTGCCGAAACCTTCTCCCAGTACATCGTCGAGGTGGCGCCGGGCGGCGGGTCCGATCGGCCCGAGCCCGATCCGGAAGCCGAGGCGGTGCTGTTCGTGGTCGAGGGCGAGCTGGTGCTGACGCTTGGCGGCGCGCGCCACCTCATGACGCCGGGCGGCTACGCCTTCATCCCGCCGGGCGCGCAATGGACGGCGCGCAACGCCGGCCGGGAGCCGGTGCGCTTCCACTGGATCCGCAAGGCCTGGGAAGCGGCCGAGGGTATTTCCCCGCCGGACGCCATCATCGCCAACGAGGCCGACATCGCGCCCTCGCCGATGCCCGATACCAACGGCGCCTGGGCGACAACCCGCTTTGTCGATCCGGCCGACCTGCGCCACGACATGCATGTCACGATCGTCACCTTCGAGCCGGGGGGCGTGATCCCCTTTGCCGAGACCCATGTGATGGAACACGGGCTCTACGTGCTGGAAGGCAAGGCGGTCTATCGGCTCAACGACGACTGGGTCGAGGTGGAGGCCGGCGATTTCATGTGGTTGCGCGCCTTCTGCCCGCAGGCCTGCTACGCCGGCGGTCCGGGACGCTTCCGCTATCTTCTCTACAAGGACGTGAACCGCCACGCGCGGTTGCGGCCGTTCGGCCGATGAGCGCCACGCTCCGCGCCACGCCGCTCACGCGCGCATCGTTTTCGCCCTTCGGCGACGTCATCGCCGTCGAGGGCGCCAGCCACTATCCCATCAATGGCGGCATGTGCGAGCGCTACCATGATCTCGCCCGGGTCGAGACGCTCGGCCCGAACGCCCGGACGCTGGTCTCCATCTTCCGCGGCCGGCCCTACCCGATGCCGCTGCGGCTGGACCTGGTGGAGCGGCATCCGCTCGGCAGCCAGGCCTTCTATCCTTTGTCGCCTCGCCCATTCCTCGTGGTCGTCTGCGCCGACGTGGGCGGTGTCCCCGGCACGCCGCGGCCCTTCCTCGCCGCGCCCGGCCAGGGCGTCAACTATGCCGCCAACACCTGGCATGCCGTCCTCACCCCGATCGGCGAGGCGCAGGATTTCCTGGTGGTCGATCGCGGCGGCGACGGCGTCAATCTCGAGGAATACCGGTTTCCCGCCCCGTGGATCATCGAACTGCAGGAACAAGAGCCATGACCGATGCGGCCTTCGTCGGGCGATTGCTCGACGTGATCGAGCACGACATCCTTCCACGAACCGAAGCGGGGGTCGCCGCCGGCAACAAGGTGTTCGGCGCCGCGCTTCTGCGCAAGGACGACCTGTCACTGGTGCTGGCCGAAACCAACAATGAGACCGAAAACCCGCTCTGGCACGGCGAGGTGCACACGTTGAAGCGGTTCTACGAGATGGACCGCGCCAGCCGCCCGGAGACCGGCGAACTGGTGTTCCTGTCGACGCACGAGCCCTGCTCGCTCTGCCTGTCGGCCATCACCTGGACCGGCTTCGACAATTTCTATTTCCTGTTCAGCCACGAGGACAGCCGCGATTCCTTCGCCATCCCGCACGATCTGAAGATCCTGAAGGAGGTCTTCACCTTGGAACCGGGCGGCTACAACGCCGAGAACGCCTTCTGGAAAAGCCGGTCGATCGGCGCCATGGTGCGCGCGTTGCCAGCCGGCGAGCGCCCGCCCCTCGAGGCGCAGATCGGCCGCATCGCGCGTCGCTATGGCGACCTGTCGAACGCCTACCAGTCGGCAAAGACCGGCAACGACATCCCGCTCAACTGATCAGGCGGCCACCGCCGCGAGCGCGGCGCGCTCTTCCATCTCGTCGCGCACGACCGAGACGTCATAGCCGGCGCGGGCGGCAATCGCCGTCACCGCGTCGACGCCGAGGCGCGGCGCGGCATACTGCGCCCACAGCAGCGTGCAGCGCGTGCCGGTGCGGCAGTAGAACAGCGTCGGCTCCGTGGCCGTGGCGGCAAGCCGCACGAAGGCGTCGACATTGTCCTCGTCCGTGACCTCGTAACCGCGCAGCGGCTGATGGTGGTAGATCAGGCCGTTGGCCTCGGCGAGCGCCCGGGCAAGCTCGCTCGGCAACTGGTCGGGCGCTTCGCCGTCGGGCCGGTTGTTGACGATGGTGCGGAAGCCGAGCCGGGCGATCTCGACGAAATCATCGGCGACAAGCTGCGGGGCGACGGCGAGTCCGGCTTCCAGATGCTTGATGACGGCCATTGCCCTTGCTCCATTGTCGGTTCCGCGCTTTGCGGAATGTGCCTGAACATACCGCATCGCATCCGCCGCCGGCAACGTGCATTGGAAAATATATCCGGTTTTCGCGTGTTTGATGCCGTTTCGTGTTCGTTTGATATCGCGAAATGGCCGATTACCGGAATGATATGCTCTTTATCCGTTGTTTCGCGGATTCCCGTCCGCGACCGGGAGCCGGAGCTCCAGGTACCGGACCGTCTTGGCGCCGTCGAAAATTCCGGCACGGCCGACCTCGACGAAGCCGAGCGCGGCGTGGAAGGCGTCCGAGGCCGGATTGGGCGGGACGAGGTTGACCTCGCACAGGATCGTGTCGTGGCCGTCGGCCACGGCGCGCCGCAGCAGGTGCGCATAGAGCGCGCGTGCCAGCCCATGCCCGCGCCAGTCCGGATCGGTCACGACGCGATCGACATAGACGAAGCGGCGGGCGCGGTTGCGGCACCACAGGAAGTTGGGGCTGTCATAGGCGGCGTCCTGGTCGAACGCGATCAGGAACGCCCGCACCATCCCGATCCGGGCGGCCAGGTAGGCATTGTCCGCCAGCCAGTCGAATCGGTCGCGGTCGGCTCGCGACAGTTCGGCGGCGAACCGGTTGTTGAGGTCCAGCGCCGCGGCGCGGCTGGCGCCGTCAAGCGCAAGGATTGCCG
>JBATNB010000223.1:0-3797 GCA_049290135.1 Rhizobiaceae bacterium | reverse complement strand
GTTCGGCGCGGGTTCGCGCGCCATCGTGATCGAGCGGCAGATGGGCGGCGGGCTTGCCACCACCGTCACCGACCTCGACCTTGCCGACGGCGCCGTCATCGACTGGATCGTCCTGCAGGAGCGCGACGAGACGGCGGTGCAGCTCGGGCAGGTCAATGCGCGGCTCGGCGCCGACGCGAAGCTGTCGCTGTGGCTGCTCAACGAAGGCGGCAAGCTGGTGCGCCAGGAGGCGCATGTGCGCTCCGCCGGCGAAGGCTCGTCGTTCCGGCTGCGCGGCGTCAACCTGATCGCCGGCGACAGCCATGTCGACGTGACCATGACGCTGACGCACGAGGTGGAGAACACCGATTCCACCGCCGTGGTGCGCAATGTCGTCACCGGGCGCGGCGAGGGAGCGTTCCAGGGCATGATCCGCGTGGCGCCGGCGGCGCAGAAGACCGATGCGCGCATGGCCTGCAACACGCTGCTCCTGTCCGACGAGGCCTCGTTCTCGGCCAAGCCGGAACTGGAGATCTTCGCCGACGATGTCGCCTGCGGCCATGGCGCCACAGTCGCCGAGATCGACCGCAACCTGCTGTTCTACCTGATGGCGCGCGGCATTCCGGAGAAGGAGGCGCGCGGGCTGCTGGTCAAGGCATTCGTCGCCGAACTGATCGAGGAAATCGAGGACGAGGCCCTGGTCGAGGCGTTCGAGGACCGGCTGTCGGCCTGGTTCACGGCGCACGGGTGAGGCGATGAACGCAACCGCTACCCCCTTCGACGTCGAGGCGATCCGCCGGGATTTCCCCATCCTGTCGCGGGAGGTCTATGGCAAGCCGCTGGTCTATCTCGACAATGCGGCGTCGGCGCAGAAGCCGAGCGCGGTCATCGACGCGGTGACCCATGCCTACGCGCACGAATATGCCAACGTGCATCGCGGCCTGCACTTCCTTTCCAACGCCGCCACCGATGCCTACGAGGCGGCGCGCGAAACGGTGCGGGCCTTCCTCAATGCCGGGTCGACCGACGAGATCATCTTCACCAAGTCGGCGACCGAGGCGATCAACCTGGTGGCCTACGGGTTCGCCATGCCGGCGTTCGGCGCCGGCGACGAGATCGTGCTGACGCAGATGGAGCATCACTCCAACATCGTGCCGTGGCACTTCCTGCGTGAGCGCCAGGGCGCGAAGCTGGTGTTCGTGCCGGTCGGCGAGGATGGCAGCTTCGACCTCGATGCGTTCACGCGCAGCCTGTCGCCGCGAACGAAGCTGGTAGCGATCACCCACATGTCGAACGTGCTCGGCACGGTCACGCCGCTGAAGGACATCGTCCGCATCGCGCACGGGCGCGGCATTCCGGTGATGGCCGACGGCAGCCAGGGGGCGGTGCATCTTCCCGTCGACGTGCGCGACCTCGATGTCGATTTCTACGCCATCACCGGCCACAAGCTCTATGGACCCTCCGGCATCGGCGCGCTCTACGGCAAGAAGGAACGGCTGGCGGCGATGCGTCCGTTCATGGGCGGCGGCGAGATGATCTTCGACGTCTCGGAGGATGCCGTCACCTACAATGATCCGCCGCACCGGTTCGAGGCGGGAACGCCGCCGATCGTGCAGGCCATCGGCCTCGGCGCGGCGCTTCGCTACATGATGGGGATCGGGCGCGAGGCGATCTCGGCGCACGAGGCCATGCTCGGCGCCTATGCCGCCGAACGGCTGTCGCGCATCAATTCGCTGCGCATCTTCGGCACGGCGCCCGGCAAGGGCGCGATCGTGTCGTTCGAGTTCCAGGGCATCCATGCCCATGATGTCGCCATGCTGATCGACCGGTCGGGCGTGGCGGTCCGGGCCGGCACGCATTGCGCGCAGCCGCTGCTCAAACGCTTCGGCGTCACCTCGACCTGCCGGGCGTCATTTGCCATGTACAACACGCGCGCCGAGGTCGACGCGCTCGCCGAGGCGCTGGAGAAGGCGCGGAGTTTCTTCGGATGACCGAGATGGACGACACCAATCCCCGCGCCGACGACGAGGTCGTGGCTTCCTCAACCATTCCGCCGGAGGAGGTCGAGAGGCTCACCGATGACATCGTCGGCGCGCTCAAGACCGTCTACGATCCGGAGCTTCCGGCCGACATCTACGAACTCGGGCTGATCTACCGCATCGACATCGAGGACGACCGCTCGGTGAAGATCCGCATGACGCTGACGGCGCCCGGATGCCCGGTCGCCGGCGAAATGCCGGGCTGGGTGCATGACGCGGTGGCCTCGGTCGAAGGCGTGTCCGGCGTCGATGTGGCGATGGTGTTCGATCCGCCCTGGACGACGGAACGCATGAGCGAGGAAGCGCGCGTGGCGCTGGGATGGTACTGAAACGGCTTGCGGGGCTGGTGCGCCGGGGCCATCTATAGACAGAGAGGCGCTTTCGCCGCCGAAGGGAGACCAGGATGGGCCGTTTCGCCATCATGACGCTGACCGACCGCGCCGCGACGCGGGTGCGTGAGATCGTCGCCGATCGCGACGGCGCGGCCGGAATCCGCGTCGGCGTGAAGAAGGGCGGTTGCGCCGGCATGGAATACACGATCGATCTCGTCACCGCGCCGGACGCGAAGGACGACCATGTGGAGCGCGACGGCGCGCATGTCTGGGTGGCGCCGGCGGCGACGCTCTACCTGCTCGGCACCGAGATGGATTTCGAGCAGACGACGCTCAGGACCGGGTTCGTCTTCAACAACCCCAACCAGACCTCGGCCTGCGGCTGCGGCGAATCGGTGGAATTGCAGCCGGCCGACCTCAAGGCGCTGGCGGACGCGCGGTCCGGCGCCTGAGGCGGGGCCGATGTCGGGCGCCCAGGTCCTGCGCTTCCTCATCATCGACGATCATCCGCTGTTCCGCGAGGCGCTGCAAAGCGCACTCGAACTGGCCTGGCCGGATTCGGAAACGGTGGAGACCGCGTCGCTCAACGAGGCGGTGGCGTTGCTGGAGCACAATCCGGCCTACGATCTCGCGCTGCTCGACCTCAACCTGCCGGGGGTCCGCGGTTTCGACGGGCTCATGCTGTTGCGCGCGCGGTTTCCGCGCCTGCCGGTGGTGGTGGTGTCCGGCCACGAGGATACGGCGATCGTCAGGCGCGTCGCGGCCCTGGGCGCCTCGGGATTCGTGCCGAAATCGACGCGCAAGGCGGAACTCGCCGAGGCCATCCGGCGGGTGCTGAGCGGCGAAGTCGTGCTGCCGGCCGGCCACGCGGTCGCCGATGACGATGCCGAGCGACGGGAAAAGTCGACGCTGCTGCAGCGCTTCGCCACGCTGACGCCGCAGCAGTTCCGCGTGCTCGCCATGCTGCGCGACGGCAAGCTCAACAAGCAGATCGCCTGGGAACTTCAGGTCGGCGAGACGACGGTGAAGGCGCATGTGTCGGAAATCCTGCGCAAGCTCGGCGTCGCCAGCCGCACCCAGGCGGTGATCGAGGCGTCGAAGCTGTCGGGCGCCGATCTCGGTTCGCTGGAATCGGGCATGGGGTCCTGGTAGCGGCGCGCGCCCGGTTGACGGGGGTCAGAACAGGCCGGGGCTCGCCGGAAAGCGGATGTCGGCCTCGACGCCCGGGGCCAGCATGTGCGTCATCAGCGCGCGCAACTGCGCCGGCTTGAACGGCTTGAACACCAGTTCGGCCTGGAGCGCGGCGGCCACGGCGGCGGTTTCGGCCGTCGGCTCGGCGGTCGCCATGATCGCCGGCACCATGCGCCCGAGCCGCGCCCGCAACGCCGTGACGACCTCGGAACCGAGTTCGCCCTGGTCGAGGTTCTGGTCGGCGACGATCAGGTCG
>JBATNB010000222.1:0-6027 GCA_049290135.1 Rhizobiaceae bacterium | reverse complement strand
GCACCAGCGCGGCGTTCGATCCCCTCGCCCGCCACGGGCTGACGACCGGACCGTAGTACGAGGTCTCGTTCGACGAGCCCATGGCGAACTCGTCCATGTTGAGCTTGCCGAGCTGGACCGCGCCATCGGCCCACAGATTCGTCGTGACCGTCGATTCATAGGGCGGGCGGAAGCCGTCGAGCACGTGGCTGCAGGCCTGCGTGTGGTCGCCCTCGGTGGCGTAGAGGTCCTTGATGCCGAGCGGGATACCCTCGAGCGGCCCGGCAGTGCCGCCGGCGCGGCGGGCGTCCGATGCCTTCGCCATGGCCAGCGCCTTGTCCGCGGTCACCGCGACATAGGCGTTGAGCGCGCCGTTGGCGGCCTCGATCGCGCCGAGATACGCCCCGGTCAGTTCAACGGAGGTGAAGGTCCCCGCCGCCAGGGCGGCGCGGGCTTCGGCAATGGTCAATCTGGTTAGGTCGGTCATCGGCAATCACGGTGCGCTCGCAAGGCGCCCGCAATAGACGCTCACTCCGATGACCGCAAGGCCGCGCGTGGCCGGAGGTTCAGAGCGAGGGCATGCCGCAGCTGTCGGTGGAATCGTACCAGACGCCGCCGGCCATCTTGCAGGCCATTTCGGACAGGCTGCACGCCGAAAGGCCCATCCCGAGTAGCAGGATCGCCGTTGCACGGATGAAATGGCGCATGGTCCCCCCGGGCCGGTTTCACTGACACGGCGGGGATCATGACCGAGAAACGGCAAGGATCCGTTAACGGACCGCGCGCCGGCTCATTCCACGACCTTCGGCACGAGGAAGAAATTCTCCTGGGTCGCCGGCGCGTTTCCCACCACCTTGGCGGCGATGTCGCCGTCATTGACCAGATCGTCGCGCTTGCGCATCCGCATCGGCGTGACCGAGGTCATCGGCTCGACGCTCGACACGTCGATCTCGTTCAGCTGCTCGACGAAGCCGAGGATGCCGTTGAGTTCGCCCTGCATCTTGACGGCTTCCTCCTCGCTGACCGCGATGCGGGCGAGATGGGCGACGCGCTTGACGGTGGCGAGATCGACGGACATGGGCGTTTCCTCGGGTTCGGGGCCGCGCCATAGCAATCGGCGCGGCGCGGCGCAATGTTGCCTCAGGGGCGGGTCACGCCCTCGCACTTCGTCCAGGTGCCGGAATTGCCGCTCGGCAGTTCCGGCTGGTCGCGCACCGAGGCGATCTCGAGGGTGTTTTCGGTGCGGCGGGTGATCGACAGCAGGTCGGGAAAGGCAAAGCCCGGCTCCTCGCACCATGCGGTGGCGATCTCGCCATGGTCGCCGGCGGACTTCACGTCCACGAACTGGCAATGATACTCCACGCTCTCGATGCGGCCCGGCGACAGCACCAGATTGCCGTCGCCGGCGACCGTCTCCAGCCCTTCGGCGCGCGCCCGGACGCACAGTTCCTCCGATTGCATGTAGACACCGTCGATCAGGCCCTCGGCGAAGGCCGGGGTGGGCAGGATCAGGCACAGGGCGGCAAGCAGGCGGCGCATGTCTTTGTCCTCACAGGGTTTCGGCTGAGCCGATTTCGGGCACGACCACCCGGGTCTTGGTGCCGGCCATGCCGGCAACGAACAGGTCGGCGGTGGCGTCCAGCATCGGGAAGGTGCCGTAGTGGCAGGGTATGGCGACCTCCAGCGACAGGAGGCGGCGACAGGCGAGCGCGGCGACGGCGCCTCCCATGGTGAAGCGGTCGCCGACCGGCACCAGCCCGATCTCCGGACCGTGCAGTTCGTTGATGAGCGCCATGTCGGAGAAGATGTCGGTGTCGCCCATCGCATAGACCGTCTTTTCGCCCGGAACATGCAGGACGAAGCCGCCCGGGTTGCCGAGGTAGGCGGCCTCGCCGTCGGCGCCCTCGATGGAGGAGGAGTGGTCGGCGCGCACGAAGGTCGCGGTAAACCCGCCGCAATCGACCGTGCCGCCGATGTTGCCCGGATTGATGCGCTTCGCCGACACGCCCTTGCGCACCAGATGGCTGCAGATCTCGAAATTGGCCACCAGCATCGCCCCGGTTGCCGTGAGGATCGCGGCGGCATCGCCGACATGATCGGAATGGCCGTGGGTGATGAGCACGTGGGTGGCGCCTTCGGCCGGGCCTTCCCAGCCGCCGTTCCACTTCGGATTGCCCGACAGGAAGGGATCGATGAGGATGCGCGCCTCGCCGGCATCGATGCGGAACGCCGAATGTCCGTACCAGATGATCTTCATGCCGGACCTCCGCCTTTCCTTGGATCGCGGAAAACCCTACTGCATGTCGCCATGGAGCAAAATCGAAATCAGGCGGTCCATGCCCACGATCACGGTTGAGGAACTTCCGCCGCTGCTTGCCGACGGCGGCGTGGTGGCCGGGCTCGATCTCGGCGACAAGACCATCGGCATCGCGGTTTCGGACCGTTCGCTGGCCTTCGCCCATCCGCGCCCGGTGATCCGGCGCACGCGCTTCACCGAGGATGCCCGCCGGCTTCTCGACACGCTCGCGGCCGAAGGCGTCAGGGCGATCGTCATCGGCCTGCCGGTGAACATGGACGGATCGGCCGGACCGCGGGTGCAGGCGACGAAAGCCTTCGTGCGCAACATGGAACGCCTGACGCCGCTGCCGTTTGCCTATTGGGACGAGCGGCTGTCGACGGTGGCGGCGGAACGCGCGCTTCTCGACATGGATGTGTCACGCCGCAAGCGCGCCGAGCGGATCGATTCCGCCGCGGCCGCGTTCATCCTGCAGGGCGTGCTCGACCGGCTTCAGGCGCTCGGCTGAACCGGCTGTTCGACGGCCAGGTCGAGCGGCGCATCTTCGCCGCGCATGCGCCGGATCCAGGCCTTGATCTCGCGACGGCGCCGGAAGGCCAGGATGCCGAAGATCAGGAACGTGTCGAACACGCAGGCGCGCGCCACCATGCCGGGGATCAGCGTCGGCTCGATGCCGAGGATGGCGCCGTAGAGCTTGAAGGCGAAATCGTGGATTTCGCGCGTCAGCATCTTGTAGCCGAACGAGATGTCGTTGGCGGACAGGAAATACCAGGACCAGAAGATGCCCATCGGCGCGGCCCAGAAAATGAGGATGTAGCGCATCAGCGGGCCTTTCCGTCCGGACGTTGGCGAGGTTGACTGGTTCGGCCGTGGCGGCCGGAAATGCGGACAAGCGCGACGGTCTCGGCCGCACCGGCTGCCATCAGGCTTGCCGGCGACGGCCCGTCCGCGGCGACGGCGGCGGACGATCGGGAGCGGAGCGCCATCGAGGCGAAGATCGCCGCGACCAGCCCGGTCGACATGGCGATGGCGAGCGGCGAGCCGGCGAGCGAGGCGAAGATGCCGGTCAGCGACACGCCGATGATGGCGGCGATGCCGGCGATGGCCGACACGTCGTCGGCATCGGGCGAATCGGAAAACGCCGCCAGTGCCGTCCAGGCAAAGGACAGCGCGATGAGGGCGAACAGGGTCGACAGCGCGAAGGCGGCGTTCACATTCGCCAGCGGCCCCTTGAGCAGCGGATCGACCAGGGCCATCAGCGACGCGCCCTGCCCGTCCGGGCGCCAGGAGATCGCCGCGCCGGAAAACAGCGCGAAGGTCGCCGACCAATGGAGGGCTACGATCCCGGGAAGATAACGGCGGCGCAGGGGCGAGGACGGCATGGCGGCACAGTGGACGCTGCGCCCTTTCGGTTCAACGTCAACCATTCTTTAAGGTTAACGGCGGCTCACGCGCCCTCCGGATGGAGCGAATCGAGGATCTGGCGGGCATCGTGCCGGCCCGACAGCATGCCGTAGGTGGTGCGCCACTGCCCGCCGAGGCGCGATTCGGTGAAGGCATCGGCGATCCGGGTTGCTCCCAGGCGGTTGAGTTCGGCCGCCGCCGCAGCCAGCGCCAGCTGTTCGGTGAGGAAGCGGGCGGCTCCCTCGTCGGACATCGCGACATCGCGGGCGGCGCGCAGCACGTCGAGCGTGCCGCCCCTGCCCTGCCCGAGATCGGCGCCGATCACGGCGAGCACCTCCTCGAACAGGTCGGGCGAGCGGCGCAGCACGCGCAGCACGTCGAGGGCCATGACGTTTCCCGACCCCTCCCAGATGGCGTTGACCGGCGCCTCGCGGTAATGCCGCGACATGGCGCCATCCTCGACGTAGCCATTGCCGCCGAGGCTTTCCATCGCCTCGTGGACGAGGCCGGGGGCGGTCTTGCACACCCAGTATTTGGTCACCGGCGTCATCAGCCTTGCCCATGCGGCGTCGGCGCGCGACCCGGCAGCCTCGTCGAACGACCGGGCGAGCCGGAACGACAGCGCCGTGGCGCCGGCGACATCGAGCGCCAGATCGGCCAGCACGCGGGTCATCAGCGGCTGATCGACAAGCTTCTTCTGGAATACCGAACGGTGGCGCGCATGGTGGACGGCTTCGGCCAGTCCGGCACGCATGAACCCGGCGGAGCCGAGCGCGCAATCGAGCCGCGTCATCGTCACCATGTCCATGATGGTGCGGATGCCCTGCCCCGGTTCCCCGACCATCTGGCCAAGCGCGCCGTTCAACTCGACCTCCGACGAGGCGTTCGACCGGTTGCCGAGCTTGTCCTTGAGGCGCTGGAACCGCAACCCGTTCGGCTCGCCGGACGCCAGGATGCGCGGCACCAGGAACAGCGACAGGCCCTCGCTTGCCTGCGCCAGGATGAGGAAGGCATCCGACATCGGCGCCGACATGAACCATTTGTGGCCGGTCAGCCGCCACAGCCCGGGACCCGCCGGTTGCGCCACGGTGGCGTTGGAGCGCACATCGGTGCCGCCCTGCTTCTCCGTCATGCCCATGCCGAGCGTCAGGCCGCCCTTGGCGGCGGGCTGGCGATGGGTGGAATCGTACTTGCGCGCAGTGACGCGCGGCGCCCATTCGCGAAACAGCGCCGGCGTGGCCATCAGCGCGGCCAGCGCGGCGCTGGTCATCGTCACCGGGCAGAGATGGCCCGATTCCAGCCCGGCGGTCAGATAGAAGCGCGCCGCGCGGGCCTGGTGGCGCTTGCCGCGCTCCGATTCGCCGTTCTCCCAGACCGAGGAATGCAGGCCCGAGCCGATCGAGCGGCGCATGAGCGCGTGGTAGGCGGGGTGGAACTCCACCCGGTCGATGCGATGGCCGAACCGGTCGTGGGTCCGCAGCTTCGGCAATTCCGTATTGGCCAGGCGGGCCAGGTCCTGCGCCTCCGGACTCATGACGAACACGCCCACCTGCTCGATGTCGCGGCGCGCGGCCGGCGAAAGCGTTTCGCACAATTGCGCCAGCAACGGATCGGCGCGGTAGGCATTGCCGCCGGAAAAGGGCGGCGGCTGGTTGAAGACGTCGTGCGTCATGGCGGTTCCTGGCCCGGGCGCGGGCGAATCTGGCTGCCAATTAAGCACAAAGCGGCCGGGGGATCGAACGGCGGCGGCGTGCGCGCGGCCGAATGGCGCAAATTCCGGGGGATGGAGGCGCCAGCCGGCCCTGCCGGCTTGCAGGGCGCGCCGCGCCTCTCTAAGAGGCGCTTTCAGCATGGCGCGCACCGAACCCTTCCCGCTTTTCCCGCACCGGCATCTGCTGGGCATCATGGGGCTGTCCGCGGCCGACATCGGACTGCTGCTTGACCGGGCCGAGGCGGCGATCGAACTGTCGCGGCGCCCGGAGAAGAAATCGGCCAGCCTGCGCGGCCGCACCCACATCAACCTGTTCTACGAGGCCTCCACCCGCACACAGTCCTCGTTCGAACTGGCCGGCAAGCGTCTCGGCGCCGACGTGATGAACATGTCGGTGGCTACCTCCTCGGCCAAGAAGGGCGAGACGCTGATCGACACGGCGATCACCCTCAATGCGATGCGGCCCGACATTCTCGTCATCCGCCATTCCTCGGCCGGCGCCGCGGCGCTGCTCAGCCAGAAGGTCACCTGCTCGGTGGTCAATGCCGGCGACGGCGCGCACGAGCACCCGACCCAGGCGCTCCTCGACGCGCTGACCATCCGGCGCGCCAAGGGGCGCATCGCCGGCCTGACGGTC
>JBATNB010000221.1:0-6767 GCA_049290135.1 Rhizobiaceae bacterium | reverse complement strand
GCCGAAAACAGGCCGGAGAGCGCCCTGCCGATGGCGCCGAGCACATCCTTGGCCGCCTTGGCTTCGGCTGCCGCCGCGGCCGCCTGATGCCCGTTCGCATCGCTTTTGTTGACCGGATCGTTTTCGGCGTAGGCGTATCTGTTCGTTCCCACCCCGGCCAGAATGGGGTCCCAGTCGTCGGGCGAGACGAAGCGGCCGAAAACGGGATCGTGATAGCGGGCGTTGAGGTAGAGAAGGCCGGTCTCGGGGTCGTGACGCTCTCCGATGTAGCCTTTCTGCGTCTGCATGCCGGCGTTCAGCCGCTCGCCATAGGCGGCGTAGCCCGTGCCCTCCACGACATCGCCGGCGCTGTCGGTGACCGCCCTGACCGAGGCGAGATGGTCGCGGTGCAGCACGCGGATCGCCGTGCCCTCGACGATCAGGTCCATCCACGGAAAGCGCGTGAACCGGGTTGAACCGCCGGAGATGGTGATCTCGGTGTCGGCGTCGGGAAAGAGTGTCGTCGAGGCGGCCGACTGCTTGCGCGCCCGAGCCCCGTCCGGCCCGTAGGCGAACGCGACCGTCGCCCCGCCCGGCATGGTCACGCCTGAAAGCCGGTTCGCCGCGTCCCATTCGAGCGTCCGCTCGCCGTCGGCGGTCAGGTTGCCGTTCAAGTCATGGGCGAAGGCGCGGCTGCCGAGCGCCAGCGGCGCGTGCGGGCGCGGCGCGGTCCCGGCCGGATAGGTGAAGCTGCCCTGCCCGGTGAGCCGCGAGCGCGACACGAGATTGCCGGACGGTGTGTAGGCGAAACTCTCCGACAGCGCCGCGTCGCCGGCGTTCGTGGCCGAATGGTTACCGCCATTTTTCCAGTTTCAACGCCTTGTATGTAAAATCCTGCCACTGCTTCACTTGCATCACCGCAAGTTCCGGGTCCTCGACGAGCTTTGCCCGCAACCCCTTCATGCGGTCGACGATGTCGAGAATCCATTGCCGGCGGTCCGTGCCGTGCTCCATGGCGATGATCAAGTCCAGTGTGGCCAGCGCAGGATCGAATTGGCCGTCGAGGATTTGCAGGCAGGCTATGTCGTCGAGCACATGGATGTTGGTTGCATCCTTTCCATGTTGAAAATAAATCGCCTCGATCGTGTCTCGATAGCTGTGGATTGAGTGCAGTATCGGCAGGGCTTTCGGCTTCATCGCGGCCATCAGCATACCCGGCAAATCCGCCACGTCGGTTCGCCAACCCGCGTGACTACCGGAAACGTTCAGGCGTTCGCCGTAGTTCAGATGCATGAAGTCCGTGGGTATGGTGATCGGCATAAAAAACCACCAGAAATAGAAATCTTCGCGCGCCCATGCGGTGCTCTCGAACAGAAATCCACGCCAGACATGGCCGATCGGCGCGATGAAGAGATCGCATTTCTTGTTCGTCACAAACCCCGGCAATTGCGGCAGCAGCGCTTCAGCGACACGATTGCAGTCTGAATAGCGCATCATCGTACCTCGAAAATGTCGATGTTCCGATACACCGGTGGCAAATGACTTCTGATCTCGTCGATACGTTGCGGCGTCAGCGTCGAGCCGCCGGTCTTAAGGTCGCCAATAGCCTTGGGCTGCAAAGGCGTTCCCCTCATTGCGTCGACACGAACGGAACCGGGCGTGCCATATTTAACCGGAAAACCGCCTTTGTATGATTGTTCCGTCAAGATTCCTTTCGCTCTATTGATCTCCGAGAACGTTTTGTGCGCCCTGCTCCCGAATGCCGCGCCCTTCCCAGGGCCTATCCGCGCCAAGGCCTGTCGCGCCGAGGCCGCCAATTCCTCTTCGAAAGTCAGGGCGGTCCTGCCGAAACTCAACCCCTTTACGGGTGTTGCTAGAAGGGCCGCGCTGTAGAGCAATCCCGATTCGTCTTTCGCCCGCCCCGAGGCGTTGCCAAGCCGCATCTCTATGGCACGGGCTAGAACCTCCTGATCAACACCGCGCGGGTAGCGCCCCCGCAAAACATCGGCATATGAAAGCTCCTTGTAAACCTCGCGGGCCTTGAAATTCAGTGTGCGTTCCTTTGCTTCGGCGGCCATTCTTGCAGCCTGGATAAGGTCGACATTTGCTTCATTGTGCCCGTTGGCATCGCTCCTGTTGACCGGATCATTTCCGGCATAAGCATATCTGTTCGTGCCGACCCCTTCGCGCACCGGGTCGTGATCGTCGGGGCTGACAAAGCGGCCGAAGACAGGATCGTGATAGCGGGCGTTGAGATAGACGAGGCCGGTTTCGGGATCGTGGCGTTGGCCAATGTAACCCCTCTGCGTCGTTATCGCGCCATTGAGCCGCTCGCCAAAGGCGGCGTAGCCGGTGCCCTCGACCAGCCCGCCTGCGCCGTCGGTGACGAAGCGCACCGAGGCGAGGTGGTCGCGGTGCAGCACCCGGATCGCCGTGCCCTCGACGATCAGGTCCATCCACGGAAAGCGCGTGAACCGCGTCGAACCGCCGGAGATGGTGATCCCGGTGTCGGCGTCGGGAAAGAGTGTCGTCGAGGCGGCCGACTGCTTCTGCACCCGCTGTCCGGCCCTGCGCTTTCGCTTCGGGCGTTCGTCGTCGCCGAACCGCTCCTCACCCCTCCGGCCCATAGGCGAACGCGACCGTCGCCCCGCCCGGCATGGTCACGCCGGAAAGCCGCGTCATCGCCGAGCACCGGCCTCGGATTGACTCGGGCGTGAAAACGGCTAGAAGCGGCGCGCACGGCAACGGCGGCTTCAAGACATGCGCGGACTCCTCATCGCATTTCTGGGAATGGACGCGAGGGTTCTCCTCGCGCCGCGCGCCGCGCGTGCCCTGACCACGACCACGGCCAAGAAAACCGCGAAAGCGGCCTGATTTCCCCTGCCCGCCCGCATCTCCCCGGGGCGAGCCCAGGGGGATGAGGCTCCGCGATCACGGCCACGCGGGGCTGAACGCAAGGGGAGCAAGGGACAGGACCAGATCCATGGCATTCAAGGTTGCAGTCGCCGGGGCCACCGGCAATGTCGGGCGCGAAATGCTCGCCATCCTGGAGGAGCGCGGCTTCCCCGTTTCCGAGGTCGTCGCGCTCGCCTCCCGCCGCTCGCTCGGCACGGAAGTGTCGTTCGGCGACCGGACGCTGAAGGTGAAGGCGCTCGACACCTACGATTTCTCCGACACCGACATCTGCCTGATGTCGGCCGGCGGTTCGGTGTCGAAGGAATGGTCGCCCAGGATCGGCGCCCAGGGCTGCGTCGTCATCGACAATTCGTCCGCCTGGCGCTACGACGCCGACGTGCCGCTGATCGTCCCGGAAGTGAACCCGGACGCCGTGTCGATCTTCTCCAGGCGCAACATCATTGCCAACCCCAACTGCTCGACGGCGCAGTTGCTGGTGGCGCTGAAGCCGCTGCATGACCGCGCCCGCATCAGGCGCATTGTCGTATCGACCTACCAGTCGGTCTCCGGCGCCGGCAAGGACGGCATGGACGAGCTGTTCACCCAGTCCCGCGCCGTCTTCGTCGCCGATCCGATCGAGCCGAAGAAGTTCACCAAGCGCATCGCCTTCAACGTCATCCCGCACATCGACGTCTTCATGGAGGACGGCTCCACCAAGGAAGAGTGGAAGATGGTGGCCGAAACCAAGAAGATGCTCGACCCGAAGATCAAGGTGACGGCGACCTGCGTGCGCGTGCCGGTGTTCATCGGCCATTCCGAGGCCGTCAACATCGAGTTCGAGCAGCCGATCTCGGCGGAGGAGGCGCGCGCGATCCTTTCCGAGGCGCCGGGCTGCCTGGTCGTCGACCGGCACGAGAATGGCGGCTATGCCACCCCGGTCGAATGCGCCGGCGAGGATGCCACCTTCATCAGCCGCATCCGCGAGGACGGTACGGTGGAGAACGGCCTCAATCTCTGGATCGTCTCCGACAATCTGCGCAAGGGCGCGGCACTCAACGCCGTGCAGATCGCCGAACTGCTCGTCGCCCGCGGCCTCATCGCGCCGCGCGCCCGCGCGGCCTGATCCGGTGACGGCGCGCCCGCCCTCGAAATTCGCCGGAAGGCCGCGCAACGGCATGGCCTTCGGCGTCGATCCGCGCCGCCGCGAATTCTTCAGCCTCCGCCAGGCCCGCTATGACCGCCTGGCCGAGGCCGTCACCGAAATCGCCTCCGGGATCGCCGCGCGCGAAGGCCGCAAGGCGCGCCTTCTCGACATCGGCCCGTGGGACGGCGTGCTTCTGCGCCATCTCGAAGCCTGTGACGGCATCCGGCACATCGAATACTCGCTGGCCGACCTTGCGCTCCGCGACGATTTCCACGGCCGCGAGCATGTCGCCGGGATGGTCTTCGGCGACCTGCAGCGGGGCTATCCGGAGATTGCCAGCGACGCCTATGACATCGTCGTGTGCGAGCAGGTGCTCGAGCACCTTGCCGAGACCACGGTCGCGGTGAAGACGCTCGAGCGCGTGGCCAGGCCCGGCGGTTCGGTGATCATCGGCGTGCCGACCTTCCCGCCGCCGCTGCATCTTGTCCGCCGCCATGCCCAGCCGGTCTGGGACCGCTGGTTTCCGCCGAAGAAGGTGCGCGGGCACCTGCAATCCTTTTCCGCCGGCAGCTTCAAGGCGCTGGTGCGCGACAACACGCGGCTCGAGCTTTCCGACATTCGCGGCTTCCGCATCTTTTCCGGAGGGCCGTTCGCGCCGCTGGAGGAGAAGGAATGGTGGTGGCGCTTCGCCATGGCCACCGGCCGCGCCGTGCCATGGGCCTGCGTCGAGGTTCAGTCGATCTGGCGCAAGCCCGCCTGAACCGCTTCAGCGCCCGTTCAGCAGCGGTGCAATCTCGCGGATGCGGTTGGTCCACACCAGGCCGTCGAACCGCGGCGGGACGCGCGCCGCAATCTCGGCCGTGTCGATGCCCGAGGTGAACCCGCCGTCACCGAGGGGACCTGTCAGCGCGAGGGTCGTGCCGGCGGCCTCGAGCCGCTGCGAAAGCACGTGCGGATAGCCCCAGAGCAGGAACGCGAAATCGACCGGCACCGGCAGGATTGTGTTCCGGCAGGCGGCCGGCACGTAGCCGCTCCAGCCGAGCGCCAGATAGGTCAGGCCGCACCGCATCACCGAGCGCCGGTCATAGCCCTTCAGTCCCGGCAGCGCCGCCTGCGCGGCCCGCGTCGGACCCTCGCCGCCATAGACGGCAAAGACCTGCGAACGCCAGGACGGATGCGCGGCAACGAGTGCTGCGAACGCCTGGCCTTCCGCCATGTCGTTGCTCTTGAAGTTGACGAGGAAACGGCGGTCGGGAAACGCCGTCATCACCGCCTGAAGGTCCGGCATGCGGCCGACCCCCGTGCCGCGCAGCAGAAAGGTCCTGCCGCCATCAGCCGTGTAGCCATATCCGACATCGAGCGTGCGCAGCACCTCCCACGCCGTGTCCCGCGTCACGCCCTGGCCGTCGGTTCGGCAACCGAGCGTCCAGTCATGGAACACGGCCACATGCCCGTCCGGCGTCGGATGCACGTCGAATTCCACCACCTCGGCACCTGCCGCGAATGCCGCCGCCATCGAAGCCAGCGTATTCTCGATGAGATCGTGGACCGGCGGATCAATGCGGCTTGCCGTGCAGGTTTCGTTGCTGATCGCGGCAGGCGAGAATGTCTGGTGCACACCGCGATGCGCCAGCAGGCGCGTGCGTGCATCCTCCGCCGGCCCGCGTAGAAAGGAGGAATTGCCGGCCCAGAGCGCAAACAGCGCGGCAAGGAGGATTACCAGGCTCCGGCGCATGCACGATCTCCCTTCGGCCTGCTCCTGCGCCCTGATCGCGGCAGCATGACGGCACCTTGCCGCCGACGCGACGGACTGCCAGTGTGACACGCCTCACGGAGGGATTCGGATTGGCAAAGGCCGGCCGCGACGCGACCGCGATCGGCATCGCCGCCGTGCTTGCCGGCGTCTGCGCGATGTCGCTCAACGACATGCTGGTGAAGTTCCTCTCCGGCGGCTTTCCCTTGCACCAGATCGTGCTGGTCCGCGCCGGCATCGGCATCCTGGTGACCCTGGTGCTCATCCGCGCCGAGGGCGGACCTGTCGTGCTCGCCACCCGCCAGCCGCTGCTGCACGCCATGCGCGGCGCGCTGGTGATCTGCGCCAACATGAGCTTCTTCGCCGCCCTCGTCGCCATGCCGCTGGCCGAAACCACGGCGCTCTATTTCGTCGCGCCGCTGCTGATGGCGCTGTTCGCCGTGCCGCTGCTCGGCGAGCGCCTCGATCCGTTCCGCCTCGGCGCGATCCTGGTCGGGCTGGCCGGCGTCGCCGTGGTGCTGCGCCCGGGCGGCGAATTGTTCCGCCCGGTGGCGGCCCTGCCGCTTCTGTCGGCGGTCTTCTACGCGCTCATGCAGATCCTGACGCGGCGGATCGGCGCCACCGAAAAGGCATCCGCCATGGCGTTCTACACGCAGTTGAGCTTCCTGCTGTTTTCGGCCGCCTTCGGACTGGCCTTCGGCGACGGCCACCTGCGCTTCCCCGGCAACCCCAGCGTCGATTTCCTGTTCCGCCCCTGGATCTGGCCGCGGGGACAGGACGCCCTGCTGCTGCTCCTCCTCGGCATCAACTCGGCCGCCGTCGGCTATTTGATGAGCCAGGCCTACCGGCTGGCAAACGTCGCCGTCATCGCCCCGTTCGAATATGCCGCCATGCCGCTCGCCGTCATGTGGGGCTTCGTCGTGTTCCGCGACTGGCCGGACCAGGTGGCGCTCGCCGGCATCGGCCTCATCCTCGCCGCCGGCCTGTTCACCGGAC
>JBATNB010000220.1:0-4481 GCA_049290135.1 Rhizobiaceae bacterium | reverse complement strand
CCGTTAGCGTGGCGACGCGCGGGCGATCAACCCTTCCTAGGCAGGCGCGGCACCGAGCCGCGGCGCTTCGCGGCGGTCGCGGTCTCGGCCGGTTCTGCCACGGCCTTTGGCGCGGCGGGCGGATTCTGTTTTGGCTTCGGGCGCTTGGCCGGCGATGCTGACGTTGCTTTCGCCGCCGGCTTCGGCTTTTTCGCCGGACGCGGTTTCTGCTCGGGGATTTCCTTCTTCGGGCGGATCGGCGCCTCGTCGGGCACCGCCTCGAGCTTCAGCCGCGAATCACCGGGCGTTGTTTCGTCCACCGACACGCGAACCGTGCCGCCATGGCGGAGCTTGCCGAACAGCACCTCGTCGGCGAGCGGCTTCTTGATGTGCTCCTGGATCACGCGCGACAGCGGCCGAGCGCCCATGCGCTCGTCATAGCCCTTCGTGGCCAGCCACTCGACCGCCTCCGGCGCCAGGTCGAAGGTGACGCGGCGCTCGGCCAGTTGGGCCTCGAGCTGCATGACGAATTTCTGCACCACCTGGTGGACGACCGCCGGCGGCAACGGCGCGAACGGGATGATGGCATCGAGCCGGTTGCGGAATTCCGGCGTGAACAGCCGGTTGATCGCCTCCGCGTCGTCCCCTTCCCGGCGCGTCGAGCCGAAGCCGATGGCCGCCCTGGCCATTTCGGCCGCCCCGGCATTCGTCGTCATGATCAGGATGACATTGCGGAAATCGATCTGCTTGCCATTGTGGTCGGTCAGCTTGCCGTGGTCCATCACCTGCAACAGGATGTTGAACAGGTCCGGGTGCGCCTTCTCGATCTCGTCGAGCAGCAGCACGCAATGGGGATGCTGGTCGACCCCGTCGGTCAGCAGGCCGCCCTGGTCGAAGCCGACATAGCCGGGTGGCGCGCCGATGAGGCGCGAGACGGTGTGGCGCTCCATGTATTCCGACATGTCGAACCGCAGCAGTTCCACGCCCAGCGAGGCGGCAAGCTGCTTGGCGACCTCGGTCTTGCCGACGCCGGTCGGGCCGGAGAACAGGTAGGATCCGATCGGCTTTTCTGGCTCGCGCAGCCCGGCGCGGGCAAGCTTGATCGCCGATGACAGGGCCGAAATCGCGATTTCCTGGCCATAGACCACGCGCTTCAGCTCGGATTCCAGGCCGGCCAGCACCTTCTCGTCGTCGGCCGAGACCGATTTCGGCGGGATGCGGGCCATCGTGGCGATGGTCGCCTCGATCTCCTTGACGGTGATGGTCTTCTTGCGGCGGTTTTCCGGCAGGAGCATCTGCGCCGCGCCGGTCTCGTCGACGACGTCGATCGCCTTGTCCGGCAGCTTGCGGTCGTTGATGTAGCGCGCCGACAATTCCACCGCCGCCTTGATGGCGTCGGCGGTGTAGCGGACCTTGTGGAACTCCTCGAAATAGGGCTTCAGCCCTTTCATGATGGCGATGGCGTCATCCACCGACGGCTCGTTGACATCGATCTTCTGGAACCGGCGCACCAGAGCGCGATCCTTCTCGAAGAACTGGCGGAACTCCTTGTAGGTGGTGGAGCCGATGCAGCGGATGTTGCCCGACGAAAGCGCCGGCTTGAGCAGGTTCGAGGCATCCATGGCGCCGCCGGACGTGGCACCGGCGCCGATGACGGTGTGGATCTCGTCGATGAACAGGATGGCGCCGGGGAACTCCTCCAGCTCCTTGACCACCTGCTTCAGCCGTTCCTCGAAGTCGCCGCGATAGCGGGTCCCGGCCAGCAGCGTGCCCATGTCGAGGGCGAAGATGGTCGAGCCGGCCAGCACCTCGGGCACCTCGCCCTCGACGATGCGCTTGGCAAGGCCCTCGGCGATCGCCGTCTTGCCGACGCCGGGATCGCCGACATAGAGCGGATTGTTCTTGGAGCGGCGGCACAGCACCTGAATGGTGCGATTGATCTCCGAGGCGCGCCCGATCAGCGGGTCGATGCGCCCGGACCGGGCCTTCTGGTTGAGATTGACGCAATAGGCCGTCAGCGCGTCCTGCTGCTTGCCCTTGCGCGGGCCGGATTCCTCATGCTCGCCGTCCTGGGGATTGTCCTCCTGCGCGCCGCGCGGGGCGCGCGGCTCGGACGTGCCGGGACGCTTGGCAATGCCGTGCGAGATGTAGTTGACCGCGTCATAGCGGGTCATTTCCTGTTCCTGCAGGAAATAGGCGGCATGGCTCTCGCGCTCGGCGAAAATGGCGACGAGCACGTTGGCGCCGGACACTTCGTCGCGTCCCGACGACTGCACATGGATGACGGCGCGCTGGATGACGCGCTGGAACCCGGCGGTCGGCTTGGAATCCTCGTCGTAGCCGGTGACGAGGTTGGCCAGATCGTTGTCGACATAGGCCTCGACCGTCTTCCTCAGCGCATCGAGATCGACATTGCAGGCGCGCATGACCGCCGCCGCGTCGGGATCCTCGATCAGCGCCAGGAGCAGGTGCTCGAGCGTGGCATATTCATGTCGCCGCTCGTTGGCGAGGGTGAGCGCCTGATGCAGCGCGCGCTCCAGGCTTGCAGAAAAGGATGGCATCGTGTCCTCACTTCCTTTCCAGCACGCACTGCAGCGGATGCTGGTGCTGGCGCGCGAAATCCATGACTTGCGAGACCTTGGTCTCGGCAACCTCGTAGGTAAAGACCCCGCACTCGCCGACACCGTGATTGTGAACGTGCAGCATGATGCGCGTGGCGTCGTCGCGGTTCTTCTGGAAGAACCGCTCCAGCACGTGGATGACGAATTCCATCGGCGTGTAGTCGTCGTTGAGCAGGAGCACGCGGTAGAGCGAGGGCCGCTTGGTCTTGGGTTTGGTGCGCGTGATGACGGCCGTGCCGCGCTCCGTGCCGCCCGGCTTGTCGTCACCGTCCTCGTTCATGCGTGGTGGGATCACCGCTACCCTCGGTCCGTCGATTCCGGAAACGCACATGTAGGCACTCCCGCGGCGATTTTAAGCCGTTCGCGAAACGAGACAAGCAGCCCCGCCCCCATGCCGGCAAAAACAAAACGCCCGGCGCGAGGCCGGGCGTTCGAAAGGCTGAGGGAATGCCGGTTTCAGGCCAGCTTGGCCGTCATCGCCTCGAAGGGCTTGTAGGCGTCCTTGGCAACGGCGGTGTAGAGCTCGCCAAGCTTGGTCATCTCGGCGACATGCGCCTCCCAGGCGTCCTTCGCCCAGGCCGACTGGATCTCGAACACCTTTTCGAGCGACTTCGCCGCCACGATCTTTTCCATCGCGGCCGAGCCGGTCTCGATGCTCGCCTTGGTGTAGTCGGCGGTTTCGGCGGCGATCGCCTGCATGCCCTTGACGGTGGTGGCGAGGCTCTTGAGGCCGTTGTCCATGGCTTCCTTGCCGGCGCTGCCGACATTCTCGAACGATTTCATCATGGCGGGATCCTTCCGGAAGGGCCTGAGCGGCCGTTGTGCGATGCAATAATCATAGTGTGCATCGCACAATCCTGCAAGGGGCCTGTTGGCGGCGACCGGCGCAATTCGTCCGAATTCGTAAACCGGGCGGTTACCATAAACGGATTGGTAACGGCCCTCCTTTAGCGTCTGCTGCAAGTTCGGGTCGCCTGCGGCGCCCCATTGTCGCGTATCAGTGCCAGGTGTAGCCGTGTCATTCTCCTTCCTCCGCAGCGCCACATCCGCGTTCGTTGTTCTCCTGATCGCCGCCGCCTCGATCGTCGGCACGTCCGGCGCGGCGCAGGCGGCGCGGCAGGCTGCCATCGTCATCGATGCGCGCAACGGCCAGACGCTCTATGCCGACAATGCCGACACGCTGTGCTACCCGGCGTCGCTGACCAAGATGATGACGCTCTACCTGACCTTCGAAGGCTTGCAGAAGGGCCGGTTCACCAAATCCTCGCGCATCCCGGTTTCCCGCAAGGCCGCCGCGCAGGCGCCCTCGAAGCTCGGGCTGAAGCCCGGCCAGACCATCACGGTGGAAATGGCCATCCTCGCCCTCGTCACCAAGTCGGCCAACGACGTCGCCATGGCGCTCGGCGAGTTCATCGGCGGCAGCGAGGCCGAATTCGCCCGGATCATGACCAAGAAGGCACGCGGCCTCGGCATGAGCCGCACGACGTTCCGCAATCCGTCCGGTCTGCCCAATCCCGAACAGGTGACGACGGCGCGCGACATGGCGCGGCTCGGCCTCGCCCTGCGCGAGCATTTCCCGAAATATTACGGCTATTTCGCCACGCGCTCGTTCACCTTCGGCAAGCGCCGCATGGCCAACCACAACAGGCTGCTTGGCCGCGTCACCGGCGTGGACGGCATCAAGACCGGCTACACGCGCGCCTCCGGCTTCAACCTGGTCACCTCGGCCGGTTCGGGCAAGAAACGCATCGTGGCGGTCGTGCTTGGCGGCAAGACCGGGCGCGAGCGCGATGCGCGCATGGCCGGCCTCGTCAACAAGTACCTGCCGAAATCGTCCGGCAAGGGCTCCGGCGCCCTGATCGCCATGACCGCGCCCGAACC
>JBATNB010000219.1:0-3904 GCA_049290135.1 Rhizobiaceae bacterium | reverse complement strand
GAACGGTTCGGCGCGCGGACGATGATCCTCGCATGCGCGATGGCGACGGGCGCGGGCGCCATCATGGCGCCGCCGCTCATCGACAGCATGGCGATCTGGCCGCTGCTCATGGGGCTCGGCGGCTTCGGCTACGGCGTCTACACGATGGCGCTGCTGGGGCTGGCCGGCCGGTTCAGCGGCAGCGCGCTCATCACCGGCAATTCGGCATTCGCGCTGATGTGGGGCGTCGGCGGCATCGCCGGCCCGCCCTTGTCGGGCGTCATCATGGAGGGGGTCGGCCCGTTCGGGCTGCCGGCGTTCATGGCGGCCACGAGCCTGCTGCTGGTCGCCGTCCTCGTCCTGCGGGGCGTGCGCGAACGGCCTTGAACGGACGCCGCCGCCCGGCCTACAGTCACGCCATGATCGCGATACGCCGCGCCGCCCCCGATCCGTTCGTGCCGATCCCGTCGACACGGACGCGCCATCGCGAACTCATGCGGCTGTGCGCGCGCATCGGCTATTCGCCGCCGTCCCTGGCCTGACATTCCGATTCAACGCGTTCCAGCAACGATTCCGGACGGAAGGACAAGTCCATGAGTTACCAGAATTATTCGCTCGACCAGTTGCGGGCGATCGACGCGCGCCATCACCTTCATCCCTTCACCGACCACAAGGAACTGCGCGAAACCGGCACGCGCATCATCACCCATGGCAAGGGGCCGTTCATCTACGACGCGACGGGGCTGGAAATCCTCGACGGCATGGCAGGGCTGTGGTGCGTCAATGTCGGCTATGGCCGCGAGGAACTGGCCGACGAAGCGGCGCGGCAGATGAAGGAACTGCCCTACTACAATTCGTTCTTCCGTTGCACCGTGCCCAGCGCCGTGCTGCTTGCAGAGAAGATCGCCTCGCTGGCGCCGAAGCACATGAACCAGGTGTTCTTCGGCTCGTCGGGGTCGGAGTCCAACGACACGGCGCTGAAGACCGTGCGGCACTACTGGGCGCTGGAAGGCAAGCCGCGGAAGAACATCGTGATCTCGCGGCACATGGCCTATCACGGCTCGACCATCGCCGGCACCTCGCTCGGCGGCATGGCCTGGATGCACGAGCAGACCCACGGGCTGGTGCCCGGCATCCGCCACGTGATGGCGCCCTACGGGTTCGAGATGCAGGAGCGGGGGGAAAGCGAGGAGGCGTTCGGTCGCCGTGCCGCGGCGGCGGTGGAAGACGCCATCCTGGAGGCCGGCCCGGACAATGTCGCCGCCTTCATCGGCGAGCCGATCATGGGCGCGGGCGGGGTGAAGGTTCCGCCGAAAAACTACTGGACCGAGGTCCAGGCCATCCTGCGCAAGCACGACGTGCTGCTCATGCTCGACGAGGTCATCACCGGATACGGGCGCACGGGCGAATGGTTCGCGGCGCAGTCGATGGGGATTTCGCCGGACACCATCACCACGGCGAAGGCGCTGACGTCGGGCTACCTGCCGCTGTCGGCGGTGCTGGTGTCGGATCGGGTCGCCGGAACGCTCAGCGCCAAGGGCGGCGAGTTCTACCATGGCTACACCTATTCCGGCCATCCGGTGGCCTGCGCGGTGGCGTTGAAGAACCTCGAGATCATCGAGCGCGAGGGGCTGGTCGAGCGCGTGCGCGACCGCACCGGGCCCTATTTCGCCAGGGTCTTCGCCGAGCGGATCGCCAGCCATCCGCTCGTCGGCGAGGTGCGCACCTTCGGCCTGCTCGCCGGCATCGAGATCGTGCGGGACAAGGCGAGTCGGGCGCGGTTCGAACCGGCGGGGCATGCCGCGGTGACCGTGCGCGACCATGCGATCGCCCGCGGCCTGATGATCCGCGCGACCGGCGACACGATGATCCTGTCGCCGCCGCTGATGTGGGAAGAGGCGCATGTGGACATGGCCGCCGACCGGCTTGCGGCTGCGCTCGACGCGGCGATGGCCGATCTCGGAGGAACGACATGAGCGTCGTGCGGCTGATCGAGCATGGCGAGGCCTCCAGCGAGGCGCGCGCCGTGTTCGATGACATCATGGCCACGCGCGGCGTCGCCGATGTCAACAATTTCTGGAAGGCGCTGGCCCACGATCCGGCGACGCTGAAGCGGATATGGGAAAGCCTCAAGCAGGTGATGGCGCCCGGCGCGCTCGATCCGCTCACCAAGGAGATGATCTATGTGGCGATCTCCGCCACCAATGGCTGCGAGTACTGCACCTACAGCCATACGGCTGCGGCGCGCGCCAAGGGCATGACGCAGGCACAGTTCATGGAGCTGATGGCCGTGGTGGGGCTTGCCAACGAGACCAACCGGCTGGCGAACGGGCTTCGTCCGCCGGTCGATCCCCAGTTCAAGTCCTGAAGCCGGAGCGACCACCGGCCGGGCGGGCCCGGCCGGTGCGCTTCCGGTCACTGCGCGAGATATTCCTTGGCGGCGTTCATCACCGACAGGTCGGGCTTCTCGCCGCAAACGTTGGCGATGCCGTCGATCTGCTGGCCGATGGCGTCGATGTCGACCGTGGTGTCATCGGCCTGGCCGGCGAGCCAGCCATCGAGCCAGATGAGGAACCAGGCGGCGTCATCCTCGTTGAATTCGGCGATCTGGCCGCAGGTCACGGTCGACATGTCGAGCATTTCGGCGCGAGCAGGCAACGCCGCGAGAACGAGCGCGGCGGCAAAGGCGAAGCGTTTCATAGGGGGCCCCCGGAGGTTGGAAACCGCGGGAGAATTGCGCATTCGCCGGCTTCGCGCCACGGCACGCCGCCATGTCCAGGCGGCGCGGCCGCAGCGCTGGGTTGTGCCCGGTCAGTCGGTGAGGAAGTAGGTGACGGTCGTGACGACGCGCACCTTCTTGTCGATCTGCTTTTCCGGACGATCGTTGGGAATGGCAATTGCCGGCAGGATCTCGAACACGCCCTGATTGGCGGTCTGGATCGAGCCGACCCTGGCGCCCGACTGCACGGCGAAGGTCTCGGCCGATTCGCGCGCGCGCTTGGTGGCTTCCGCCAACATCTCGCCCTTCAGGTCATTGATCCGGGTGAAGATGTAGGAGGGGCCGGCCGACCAGGAATCATTGGTGAAGACCACGCCGTCCTTCAGCATCTCGCCGATGTTGCGCGCGGCCTCGGCCAGGCGGACCACGTCGTTCGACCGGACGAGGATGTCCTCGGTCAGCACGAAGCGGATTTCCTGCGGGATGTCGCCGCCATTGTATCCGGCGAGCTTGTCTTCCACGAGGATGTTCTGGACCTCAGCGTCTCCCGGCGCGAACCCGCGCGAGGCGAGGAAGCCGGACACGGATGTCTCCGCGACTTCGAGGTTCTGGCGCGCTTCGGCCAGCGTTGCGCCGGTGGCGACGAACCGCATCGGCCAGAAGCCGAGATCGGCCTTGACGTCGCGTTCGGCGAGACCCTTGACGGTCACGGTGCGGAAACCGAGGCGGCTTTCCACGAGTTTGGTGCCGGCGAGCCAGCCGGCGCCCGCGACACCGATGGCGAGAACCGCCGCGGCGAGGATTCTGGCGATGTTTTGCATGATTGTTGCCCGTATGCGCCCTTCGCCATCACTCATCGGCCCGGATTGAGGCGCCATTGCGACGGCGTTCCGGGCGATGCCGTCACAGGCCGGATTCGCGGATGAGGATCGCGGCGGCGCGGCGCAGGAACGCGCCGGCAAGGCTGCGGGCCTCGGCGTCGAGGTGCACGGTTCCGGGGAGTTCGCGCGCCAGTCCGGACGACGCGCCGGCGTCGAGGCGAAGCGCGTACCAGGATCCGAGCGGCGACAGGGACTGGCCGGCACCGGGATCGACGGCGATGGGCCCGCCATGGCGGTCGGCGAACACCGGCCTTGAGAGTTCGCCGAGATTGGCCGTGGCGATCGCCACGAGGCGCACCTCCAGCACCGGCCCGCTGGCCTGCCC
>JBATNB010000218.1:0-4268 GCA_049290135.1 Rhizobiaceae bacterium | reverse complement strand
CCTCGGCCGGGTCGCGGTCGCGCCAGCGTCCGTCATAGCGCGGCGGCCGGCCCTCGGCCTTCGCCGTCTCGCGCATCTCGTCGAGTTCGGCCGGCGACGCATAGCAATGATAGGCCTCGCCCCGGCGCACCAGTTCCTCCGCCACCTCGCGATGGCGCGGCGCCCGCCCGTATTGCGAGATCGGCTCGCCGTCCCAGGCAAGCCCAAGCCACGACAGCCCGTCCAGGATCGCCTGCGTGGTCGCCTCGGTGGAGCGCTCGCGGTCGGTGTCCTCGATGCGCAGCAGCATCACGCCGCCGGTATGGCGCGCATAGAGCCAGTTGAACAAGGCCGTGCGCGCGCCGCCGATGTGCAGATAGCCGGTGGGCGAGGGGGCAAAGCGGGTGACGACTTTTCCGGTCATGGCGCGGGCGAAATCCTGTTTCGCGCGTCTTTAGGCGGCGCCGGGAAGCGAGGCAAGGGCGCGAAGGGAGGACGGTGCTCAGGTCGCTCCGGTACTGGAAATCCTGAGGTCCGATTCGAGTGCCTCAGCCGGCCATCGGCTTCCTGTTCAGCTTCGAGAGCGAGGTTCGTTGGGGGCTACTCCGCCGCCTCGCGCTTGCGTCCCGGTCGCCGTCCCATGAGTTCCTTCAGGAACCGCCCGGTGTGGCTGCGCGGTTCGGCGACGATGGCCTCCGGCGGACCGGCGGCCAGCAGTTCACCGCCGCCATCGCCGCCTTCCGGGCCGAGGTCGAGCACCCAGTCGGCGGTCTTCACCACGTCGAGATTGTGCTCGATGACGATGACCGTGTTGCCCTGGTCGACCAGCTCGTGCAGCACTTCGAGCAGCTTCGCCACGTCATGGAAGTGCAGGCCCGTGGTCGGCTCGTCGAGGATGTAGAGCGTCTTGCCGGTGGCCTTGCGCGACAATTCCTTGGCCAGCTTGATGCGCTGCGCCTCGCCGCCCGACAGCGTGGTCGCCTGCTGGCCGACATGGATGTAGCCAAGCCCGACCTGGTTGAGCGTGACCAGCTTGTCGCGCACCATCGGCACGGCGGCGAAGAATTCGACGCCTTCCTCGACCGTCATGTCGAGCACGTCGGCGATCGACTTGCCCTTGAAGGTGACCTCCAGCGTCTCGCGATTGTAGCGCTTGCCGTGGCAGACGTCGCAGGTGACATAGACGTCGGGCAAGAAGTGCATCTCGATCTTGATGACGCCGTCGCCCTGGCAGGCCTCGCACCGCCCGCCCTTGACGTTGAAGGAGAAACGGCCGGGCTGGTAGCCGCGCGCCTTGGCCTCCGGCAGGCCGGCGAACCAGTCGCGGATCGGCGTGAAGGCGCCGGTGTAGGTGGCCGGATTCGAGCGCGGCGTCCGCCCGATCGGCGACTGGTCGATGTCGATGACCTTGTCGATGAACTCCAGGCCCTCGATGCGATCATGCTCGGCCGGATGCTCGCGCGCGCCCATGATGCGGCGCGAGGCCGCCTTGAACAGCGTCTCGATCAGCAGCGTCGACTTGCCGCCACCCGACACGCCGGTGACGCAGGCGAACGTGCCGAGCGGGATTTCCGCCGTGACGTTCTTCAGATTGTTGCCGCGCGCGCCGACGATGCGGATGCGCTTGTGCCTGTGGCCCTTGCGCCGCTCGCGCGGCACGCCGATTTCCATCTCGCCCGACAGGTATTTGCCGGTGAGCGAGTTCGGATGCGCCATGACGTCGGCCGGCTTGCCCTCGGCGATGATGCGCCCGCCATGCACGCCCGCCGCCGGGCCGATGTCGACGACATGGTCCGCCGTCAGGATCGCGTCTTCGTCATGTTCCACGACGATGACGGTGTTGCCGAGATCGCGCAGGTGCCTGAGCGTGTCGAGCAGGCGCGCATTGTCGCGCTGGTGCAGGCCGATCGACGGTTCGTCGAGCACATAGACAACGCCGGTGAGCCCCGAGCCGATCTGCGAGGCGAGCCGGATGCGCTGGCTCTCGCCGCCCGACAGCGAACCGGAATTGCGCGACAACGCCAGATAATCGAGCCCGACATCGTTGAGGAAGCGCAGCCGGTCGCGGATTTCCTTGAGGATGCGCTGGGCGATTTCCATCTGCTTGGAGGTGAGCCGCCCGGGCAGGCCGTCGAACCAGGCATTGGCGACGCGGATCGACATCTGCCCGACCTCGCCGATGTGGTGACCGGCGATCTTCACCGCCAGCGCCTCCGGTTTCAGGCGATAGCCGCCGCAGGCCGGGCAGGGGTGCCAGGCCATGTAGCGCTCGATCTCCTCGCGGCTCCATTCCGACTCGGTTTCCTTCCAGCGGCGTTCGAGATTGGGAATGACCCCCTCGAAGCTCTTGGTGGTCTTGTAGGAGCGCAGGCCATCGTCATAGGTGAACGCGACCTCCTTGCCGCGCGTGCCGTTGAGGATCGCGTCCTTCGCGTCGTCCGGCAGATCGCGCCAACGGTCGGAGAGCCTGAAACTGTATGTCTTTCCAAGGGCTTCCAGCGTCTGGTTGTAGTAGGGCGACGACGACCGCGCCCACGGCGCCACGGCACCGTCGCGCAAGGTCAGGCTCTCGTCCGGGACGATCAGGCCGGGATCGACGGATTGCTGCGTGCCGAGCCCGTCGCAGGTCGGGCAGGCACCGAACGGATTGTTGAAGGAGAACAGCCGCGGCTCGATTTCCGGGATGGTAAAACCGGAGACCGGGCAGGCGAATTTCTCGGAAAAGATGATGCGCTCATGCGTGTCGTTGAGCGACTTGTTGGCGCCGCCGCCCTCGCTGGTGTCCTCCGGCGGCAGCGGCCGGTCGGCAAATTCGGCGACCGCCAGCCCTTCGGCAAGCTTCAGCGCCGTCTCCAAGCTGTCGGCCAGGCGGGCGCCAAGATCGGCCCGCACCACGATGCGATCGACGACGACATCGATGTCGTGCTTGTACTTCTTGTCGAGCGCCGGGGCGTCGGCGATCTCGTGGAAGGTTCCGTCGATCTTGACCCGCTGGAACCCCTTCTTCTGCAGGTCGATGATTTCCTTGCGGTATTCGCCCTTGCGCCCGCGCACGATGGGCGCCATCAGGAACAGACGCGTGCCGTCCTCGAGCGAAAGGATGCGGTCGACCATCTGGCTGACCGTCTGGCTCTCGATCGGCAGCCCGGTGGCGGGGGAATAGGGAATGCCGACGCGCGCGAACAGCAACCGCATGTAGTCGTGGATTTCCGTCACCGTGGCGACGGTGGAGCGCGGGTTGCGGCTGGTGGTCTTCTGTTCGATGGAAATGGCCGGCGACAGGCCGTCGATCTGGTCGACGTCCGGCTTCTGCATCATCTCCAGGAATTGCCGCGCATAGGCCGACAGGCTTTCCACGTAGCGCCGCTGGCCCTCCGCGTAGATCGTGTCGAAGGCGAGCGACGACTTGCCCGACCCCGAAAGCCCGGTGATGACGGTCAGCCGGTCCCGCGGAATGTCGAGATCGATGTTCTTCAGATTGTGCTCGCGCGCGCCGCGCACGGAAATGAATTTCTGGTCGGCCATGATGCCCTCTTGTCGCGCCGCATCATACGACGCCGCCGCTGCCCCGGATGCGCGCGAAACCATCTGTCCACAGCTGCGCGGTTTCGGAACAAAGACCGAACGATCGGTAGACGATGCCGATGCGCCGCGCAAGGCGGCCCGGCATTCCCGGCGCCCGGAACGCCATTCCGCTGACAGGCCTTGACAGACGCGTCCGGGACGGAACAAATATAGAACAACTATGTTGTGGACAAAATGCCGGCCCATACCGGCGGCGCGGTGCGTGGTCTACAAGCAATGCCGAAGCGACAAGGAGCGGTGTCATGGCGGGCAGTCTCAACAAGGTGATCCTGATCGGCAATCTCGGCGCCGATCCCGAAGTGCGCCGTCTTCCGTCCGGCGAACCGGTGGTCAACATGCGTATCGCCACCTCGGAGAGCTGGCGCGACAAGAATTCCGGCGAGCGCCGCGAACGCACCGAATGGCACAATGTGGTGGTCTTCAACGAGCAGATCGCCAAGGTGGCCGAGCAGTATCTGAAGAAGGGCATGAAGGTCTATGTCGAGGGCGCGCTGCAGACGCGCAAGTGGCAGGACCAGTCCGGCCAGGACCGCTACACCACCGAAGTGGTGTTGCAGCGCTTCCGCGGCGAATTGCAGATGCTCGACAGCCGTGGCGAGCGCGAGGGTGGTGCCGTATCCGGCGGGCGCGGCTCCGATTTCGGCTCGTCCGGGTCCGACGATTACAGCCAGCGGCCGTCTGGCGGCGCGCGCGGCGGCCAGCAG
>JBATNB010000217.1:0-8791 GCA_049290135.1 Rhizobiaceae bacterium | reverse complement strand
GGCGACAATGTGTCGATCGCGGTGGAACTGATCGTGCCGATCGCCATGGAGGAGAAGCTGCGCTTCGCCATCCGCGAGGGCGGCCGCACCGTCGGCTCCGGTATCGTCGCCTCGATCGTTGAGTAATGCATCCCCGGTCGCGGCGCGGAATTCACCGCGCCCGGCCAGGACAAGGACAAAGACCCATGAACGGAACCAACATCCGCATCCGTCTCAAGGCGTTCGATCACCGAGTGCTCGACGCTTCGACGCGCGAGATCGTGTCGACGGCGAAACGCACCGGCGCGAGCGTGCGCGGTCCGATTCCGCTGCCGACGCGCATCGAGAAGTTCACCGTCAACCGCTCGCCGCACATCGACAAGAAGAGCCGCGAGCAGTTCGAGATGCGCACCCACAAGCGCCTGCTCGACATCGTCGACCCGACGCCGCAGACGGTCGACGCGCTCATGAAACTCGACCTCGCCGCCGGCGTTGACGTCGAGATCAAGCTCTAAGGGAGCCCGAAGGTCGGGTTGCGGCGAACCGGGTGGTTCGCGGACCCCAAGGGAAGGATTTGAACCGATGCGTTCAGGTGTCATCGCTCAGAAGGTCGGTATGACGCGCATCTACAATGATGCGGGCGAGCATGTGCCCGTGACGGTGCTCCGCATGGAGAACTGTCAGGTCGTGGCGCAGCGCACGCACGAGAAGAACGGCTACACCGCCGTGCAGCTCGGCGTCGGCATGGCCAAGGTGAAGAACGTCTCCAAGGCCGAGCGCGGCCACTTCGCCAAGGCGCAGGTGGAACCGAAGTCGAAGCTGGCGGAGTTCCGCGTCACCGTCGACAACATGCTTGATGTCGGCTCCGAGATCACCGCCGATCATTTCGTCGCCGGCCAGAAGGTCGACGTGACGGGCACGAGCAAGGGCAAGGGCTTCCAGGGTGTGCTCAAGCGCTGGAACTTCGGCGGCGGTCGCGCCACCCACGGCAACTCGGTCTCGCACCGCACGCACGGGTCGACCGGCCAGCGCCAGGATCCCGGCAAGGTCTTCAAGAACAAGAAGATGGCCGGTCATATGGGTGACGAGCGGGTCACCACGCAGAATGTCGAGGTGGTTTCCACCGACGTCGATCGCGGCCTCATCCTGGTGCGCGGCGCCGTTCCCGGTGCCGCCGGCGCCTGGATCCTCGTGCGCGACGCGGTGAAGGCCAAGCTGCCCGAAAACGCCCCGCGGCCCGCCGCCTTCCGTGCGGCCGCCAGCAAGGGAGCCGAATGAGATGGACATCAAGATCACCACGCTCGCCGGCGAGGATGCCGGAAAGCTGACGGTCTCCGACGCGATCTTCGCGCTCGAGCCGCGCGAGGACATCCTGCAGCGCGTCGTGCGCTGGCAGCTTGCCGCGCGCCAGCAGGGCACGCACAAGGCCAAGGCCCGCGCCGAGATCGATCGCACCGGCAAGAAGATGTACAAGCAGAAGGGCACGGGCCGGGCGCGTCATTCGTCGGCGCGCGCTCCGCAGTTCCGCGGCGGCGGCAAGGCCCACGGCCCGGTGCCGCACAGCCATGCCATCGACCTGCCGAAGAAGATCCGCGCGCTTGGCCTCAAGCATGCGCTTTCGGTCAAGGCCAAGGCGGCCGACCTCATCGTCGTCGATGATCTGAAGCTCGCCGAAGGCAAGACCAAGGTGCTGGTCGACAATTTCGCCAGGCTCGGCCTCGGCAACGCGCTGATGATCGGCGGCGCCGAGATCGACATGGCGTTCTTCCGGGCCGCCCGCAACATTCCCAACATCGACGTCCTGCCGGTGCAGGGCATCAACGTCTACGACATCCTGCGCCGGGGCAAGCTGGTCCTGTCGCGCGCGGCGGTCGAGGCCCTCGAGGAGCGCTTCAAATGACGGATCTGCGCCACTATGACGTGATCGTCAGCCCGGTGATCTCGGAGAAGTCCACGCTTCTGTCGGAGAACAACCAGGTGATGTTCAACGTCGCCCCCCAGGCCACCAAGCCTGAGATCAAGGCCGCGGTCGAGGCGCTGTTCGGCGTCAAGGTCAAGGCGGTCAACACCATCGTCCGCAAGGGCAAGGTCAAACGCTTCCGCGGCTTCAAGGGCCGCCAGGGCGATGTGAAGAAGGCGGTCGTCACGCTGGCCGAAGGCCAGTCCATCGACGTCACCACCGGGCTCTGATCGGCGCGAGGACTTAAATCATGGCACTGAAAACCTACAAGCCGACGACACCGGGCCAGCGCCAGCTGGTTCTTGTCGACAAGTCGGGCCTTCACAAGGGCAAGCCGGTCAAGGCGCTTACCGAGGGGCTGTCGTCCAAGGGCGGCCGCAACAATCTCGGGCGCGTCACCACGCGCTTCCGCGGCGGCGGTCACAAGCGGACCTACCGCCTGATCGACTTCAAGCGCCGCAAGTACGATGTCGCCGGCACGGTGGAGCGTCTGGAGTACGATCCGAACCGCACCGCGTTCATCGCGCTGGTCAAGTATGCCGATGGCGAACTGGCCTACATCCTGGCGCCGCAGCGCCTGAGCGTCGGCGACCAGGTGATCGCCAGCGAGCAGGCCGACGTGAAGCCGGGCAACGCGATGCCGCTGTCGGCCATGCCGGTCGGCACGATCATCCACAATGTCGAGCTGAAGCCGGGCAAGGGCGGCCAGATCGCCCGTTCGGCCGGCACCTACGCCCAGCTCGTCGGCCGCGATGCCGGCATGGCGATCCTGCGCCTCAATTCGGGCGAGCAGCGCCTGGTGCACGGCTCGTGCATGGCGACGGTCGGCGCGGTGTCGAACGCCGATCATCTCAACGAGTCGCTCGGCAAGGCGGGGCGCAAGCGCTGGATGGGCTTCCGCCCGCACAATCGCGGCGTGGCCATGAACCCTGTCGACCATCCGCACGGCGGCGGCGAAGGCCGCACCTCGGGCGGCCGCCATCCGGTCACCCCGTGGGGCAAGCCCACCAAGGGCAAGAAGACCCGGTCGAACAAGTCGACCGACAAGTTCATCATGCGCTCGCGCCATGCGCGCAAATCGTAAGAAGGGGACGCGAACGTGACCCGCTCAGTCTGGAAAGGCCCGTTTGTCGACGGGTATCTCCTGAAGAAGGCCGAAAAGTCCCGCGAAAGCGGGCGCTCGGAAGTCATCAAGATGTGGAGCCGCCGCTCCACGGTCCTGCCGCAGTTCGTCGGCCTGACCTTCGGCGTCTACAACGGTCAGAAGCACATTCCGGTCTCCGTTTCGGAAGACATGGTCGGACACAAGTTCGGCGAGTTCGCGCCAACCCGCACCTATTACGGCCACGGCGCCGACAAGAAGGCGAAGAGGAAGTAATCATGGGCAAGCCGAAGGCTCCCCGGCCGCTGGCCGACAACGAGGCGCGCGCCGTGCTCCGCACGATCCGCATCAGCCCGCAGAAGCTCAACCTGGTTGCCGCGCTCATCCGCGGCAAGAAGGTGGGCACGGCGCTGGCGGATCTGGAGTTCTCGCGCAAGCGGATCGCCGGGACGGTGAAGAAGACGCTGGAGTCGGCCATCGCCAACGCCGAGAACAACCACAATCTCGACGTGGACACGCTGGTCGTGGCCGAGGCCTATGTCGGCAAGTCGATCGTCATGAAGCGTTTCCACGCCCGTGGTCGCGGTCGCGCCTCGCGCGTTACCCGCCCGTTCTCGCACCTGACCATCGTGGTCCGCGAAGTGGAAACCAAAGGGGAGGCCGCCTGATGGGCCAGAAAGTCAATCCGATCGGTCTGCGCCTCGGCATCAACCGGACGTGGGACTCCCGCTGGTTCGCCAGCAAGGGCGAATATGGCCGCCTGCTGCACGAGGATCTGAAGATCCGCAAGGCGATGGAAAAGGAACTCAAGCAGGCCGGCGTCGCCAAGGTCGTCATCGAGCGCCCGCACAAGAAGTGCCGCGTCACCATCCATGCCGCGCGCCCGGGCCTCATCATCGGCAAGAAGGGCGCCGACATCGAGAAGCTGCGCCGTCGCCTGGCCGACATGACCAAAGCCGACACCTCGCTCAACATCGTCGAGGTGCGCAAGCCGGAGATCGACGCGACGCTGATCGCCCAGTCGATCGCCCAGCAGCTCGAGCGCCGCGTGGCGTTCCGCCGCGCCATGAAGCGCGCCGTGCAGTCGGCCATGCGTCTTGGCGCCGAGGGCATCCGCATCAACTGCTCGGGCCGTCTCGGCGGCGCGGAAATCGCGCGCCTGGAATGGTACCGTGAAGGCCGGGTGCCGCTGCACACGCTGCGCGCCGACGTCGATTTCGGCACCGCGACCGCCCACACCGCCTACGGCACCAACGGCGTCAAGGTCTGGGTGTTCAAGGGCGAGATCCTCGAACACGACCCGATGGCCTCGGAGCGTCGCGCCACCGAGGGCGACCAGCACGGCGGCCGCCGGCGCGAAAGCGCCTGAGCGGAAGGATTTGGAGTGAAGCACCATGCTGCAGCCTAAGCGCACCAAGTACCGCAAGCAGTTCAAGGGCCGGATCCACGGCGTCGCCAAGGGCGGCACCAACCTGGATTTCGGCGCCTTCGGGCTGAAGGCGGCTGAACCGGAACGCGTCACCGCCCGCCAGATCGAGGCCGCCCGCCGCGCCATCACGCGCGAAATGAAGCGCCAGGGCCGCGTCTGGATCCGCATTTTCCCGGATGTGCCGGTCACCTCCAAGCCCACCGAAGTCCGCATGGGCAAGGGCAAGGGCGCGGTCGATTTCTGGGCGTGCCGGGTCAAGCCGGGCCGCGTGATGTTCGAGATCGACGGCGTGCCGGAAGATATCGCGCGCGAGGCGCTGCGCCTTGGCGCGGCCAAGTTGCCGATCAAGACGCGCTTCATCCAGCGCATCGCCGAGTAAGGAAGGGGTCGATCATGAATGCCGTCGATTTCCGGGCCATGACGCCCGACCAGCTCGCTGACGAACTGGCCAGCCGCAAGAAGGAGCAGTTCAACCTGCGCTTCCAGAAGGCGACCGGCCAGGTGGAAAAGACTTCGCGGGTCAAGGCCGTGCGCCGCGACATCGCGCGCATCAAGACGATCGCCGCCGAAAAAGCGGCGCAGAAGAAGGGCTGAACAAATGCCGAAGCGCGTGCTGCAGGGCGTCGTCGTCAGCGACAAGAACGAGAAGACCGTGGTGGTGCGCGTCGAGCGCCGTTTCACCCATCCGGTGATGAAGAAGACCGTGCGCCAGTCGAAGAACTACAAGGCGCACGACGAGAACAACGCCCACAAGGTCGGCGATGTGGTCATGATCGAGGAATCGCGGCCCATCTCCAAGGACAAGAGCTGGGTCGTCGTCTCGGGCGAAGCGGCCAAGTGAACGGAACAGGACAAGCCGCCGCCCCGCGGGGCGGCCATGAACAAGAAGGCGGCCAGTCATGATTCAGATGCAAACAAACCTCGACGTCGCGGATAATTCCGGCGCGCGTCGCGTCATGTGCATCAAGGTGCTGGGCGGTTCGAAGCGGAAATATGCCTCCGTCGGCGACATCATCGTCGTGTCGATCAAGGAAGCCATTCCGCGCGGCCGCGTGAAGAAGGGCGACGTGATGAAGGCGGTCGTGGTGCGCACGGCCAAGGACATCCGCCGCGCCGACGGCTCGGTGATCCGGTTCGACCGGAATGCCGCCGTGCTCGTCGACAACAAGAAAGAGCCGATCGGCACGCGTATCTTCGGCCCGGTCCCGCGCGAACTTCGCGGACGGAACCACATGAAGATCATTTCGCTCGCGCCCGAAGTGCTTTGAGGAGCGATCAGTCATGCAAAAGATCCGCAAAGGCGACAAGGTCGTCGTGCTCGCCGGCAAGGACAAGGGCCGCTCCGGCGAGGTCATCGAGGTGATGCCGAAGGATGATCGCGCCATGGTGCGCGGCATCAACATGGTGTCGCGTCATCAGCGCCAGACGGCCTCGCAGGAAGCCGGCATCATCCGCAAGGAAGCGCCCATCCATCTGTCCAACCTGGCGATCGCCGATCCGAAGGACGGCAAGCCGACCCGCGTCGGCTTCTCCCAGAACAAGGACGGCAAGAAGGTGCGTGTGGCGAAGCGTTCGGGAGCGACCATCGATGGCTGAGAAGCAGAAATACACGCCGCGCCTGAAGGAGCGCTACGACAGCGTCATCCGCAAGGAGCTGCTGGAGCAGTTCAAGTACGAGAACGCGATGCAAGTCCCGCGTCTCGACAAGATCGTCATCAACATGGGCGTCGGCGAGGCGACCGGTGATTCCAAGAAGCCCGCCGTGGCCTCGGAAGACCTGGCGGCGATCGCCGGCCAGAAGGCCGTGGTGACGCGGGCGCGCAACGCCATCGCCGGCTTCAAGCTGCGCGAAGGCATGCCGATCGGCACCAAGGTCACGCTGCGCAAGGAGCGGATGTACGAATTCCTCGACCGCCTGGTCACGATCGCGCTGCCGCGCGTTCGCGACTTCCGCGGCCTGAACCCGAAATCCTTCGATGGTCGTGGCAACTACGCCATGGGCATCAAGGAGCACATCGTGTTCCCGGAGATCAACTACGACAAGGTTGATCAGATCTGGGGCATGGACATCGTCGTGTGCACGACCGCCAAGACGGATGATGAGGCCCGGGCTCTGCTCAAGGCCTTCAACTTCCCCTTCCGGCAGTAACGGCACGCGAGAAAAGGACGAACGACATGGCGAAAACCAGTTCAGTCGAGAAGAACAACCGCCGCCGCAAGATGGCGGCGCGCGACTCGGCAAAGCGCAAGGCGCTGAAGGCGGCCATCATGGACCGCACCAAGCCGATGGACGAGCGCTTCCGCGCCCAGCTCAAGCTGGCCGAAATGCCGCGCAACGGCGCCAAGATCCGCATCCGCAACCGCTGCGAGGTGACGGGCCGCCCGCGTGCCTATTATCGCAAGCTGAAAATGTCGCGCGTGGCAATGCGCGAGCTGGGTTCGCTCGGCCTCGTGCCCGGCCTTGTGAAGTCGAGCTGGTAAGGAGACGAACATGTCCGTGAACGATCCCCTGGGCGACATGTTCACCCGTATCCGCAACGCCGTCGGCCGCAAGAAGTCGAAGGTCTCGACTCCGGCGTCGAAGCTGCGCGCCCGCGTCCTGGAGGTCCTCAAGTCCGAGGGCTACATCCGCGACTTCGCGCAGGTCGAATTCGACAATGGCAAGGCCGAGATCGAGATCGAACTGAAATATTTCGACGGCGCTCCGGTCATCCGCGAGATCACCCGCATCTCCAAGCCGGGCCGCCGCGTCTATGTTTCGGTCAACTCGATCCCGCAGGTCGCCAACGGCCTCGGCATCTCGATCCTGTCGACGCCGAAGGGCGTGATGGCCGACCATACCGCGCGTCAGGAGAATGTCGGCGGCGAACTTCTCTGCCGCGTCTACTGATCGCTGGAAGGACAACACCATGTCTCGTATCGGCAAGAAACCCGTTCAGGTGCCCGCTGGCGCCACCGCCGCCGTCAACGGCCAGACCGTGACGGCGAAGGGGCCCAAGGGCGAACTCGCGTTCGTCGTCAACGACGAAGTGCTGGTGAAGATGGAAGACGGCGCGATCAAGGTCGATCCGCGCGATGAATCGAAGGCGTCGCGCTCCAAGTGGGGCATGTCGCGCACGCAGATCGTCAACATCCTCACCGGCGTGACCAAGGGCTACGAGCGCAAGCTCGAGATCAACGGCGTCGGCTACCGCGCCGCCATGCAGGGCAGGAACCTGCAGCTGGCGCTCGGCTTCAGCCATGACGTCGTTTACCAGACGCCCGAGGGCATCACGATCCAGACGCCGAAGCCGACCGAAATCCTCGTGTCCGGCATCGACAAGCAGAAGGTCGGCCAGGTTGCGGCGGAAATCCGCGAATATCGCGGACCCGAGCCCTACAAGGGCAAGGGCATCAAGTACGCCGAGGAGCGGATCGTCCGCAAGGAAGGCAAGAAGAAGTAAGGAACGCCGACATGGCCTCGAAGGAAATCCTGAAGACCCGCGCCGCCCGCGTGCGCCGCCAGATCAAGGCGGTCGCGAACGGCCGTCCGCGCCTTTCGGTGTTCCGCTCGTCGAAGAACATCCACGCCCAGATCATCGACGATGTCGCCGGCCGGACCCTGGCCGCCGCATCGACGCTGGAGAAGGACCTGCGTGCGGCGCTCAAGACCGGTGCGGACTCCGCGGCGGCGTCCGCCGTCGGCAAGGTGCTTGCCGAACGCGCCGTCAAGGCCGGCGTGAAGGATGTGGTGTTCGACCGCGGACCCTACATCTATCATGGCCGCGTGAAGGCGCTGGCCGACGCGGCCCGCGAGGCGGGCCTGAACTTCTGATTCAACCGTCCGCCCCAATCGCTTGATCGGGCGGGCAAAACCCACGTGCTATCCGGAAAAGAACAAGGATTTAGGACATGGCACAGGAACGCCGCGAAAGAGGCGATCGGGGACGCGATCGCGCCCGCGAGGAAAAGGACAGCGAGTTCGTCGACAAGCTGGTCCACATCAACCGTGTTGCGAAGGTGGTGAAGGGCGGCCGTCGTTTCGGCTTTGCCGCGCTCGTCGTCGTCGGCGACCAGAAGGGCCGCGTCGGCTTCGGCCACGGCAAGGCCCGCGAAGTGCCGGAAGCGATCCGCAAGGCGACCGAAAGCGCCAAGCGCGACCTGATCTACGTGCCGCTGCGCGACGGGCGCACGCTGCATCATGACGTGTTCGGCCGCCACGGCGCCGGCCGCGTGCTGATGCGCGCCGCCAAGCCCGGCACCGGCATCATCGCCGGCGGTCCGATGCGCGCCGTATTCGAGACGCTCGGCGTACAGGACGTCGTGGCCAAGTCGCAGGGGT
>JBATNB010000216.1:0-1612 GCA_049290135.1 Rhizobiaceae bacterium | reverse complement strand
GACCCCGGTCAGCCCGTTCCGGCCGCGGCGCTGGCGCGGCGCGCTGCTGCCGAAGAGCGCCGAAGTGCGCTTCGAGGTGCTGGAAGGCGAGAAGCGCCCGGTCAACGCGGTCGCCGATCATACGGAGGTGAAGTCGGCCCTCGCGGTCACCGTGCGGGAATCGGACAAGACCACCGCGGAAATCCTGTTCGACGACAGCCACTCCTGGGACGAACGCATCCTGGCGGAGCAGTTCCGCTACTGATTCACCGCGAACGCAGGCAAAGATTGACATTCGCCGCACCGCACTCTAACGCGGCGGCAAGCAAAGCTGCGCGAGGCCTGACAAAGGCCCGGATCGCGCCAGGGCACGCGGGGCCGAATGACGCCCCGGGATCGCAATCGAGAAACAGAACCACGTGACATCAACCGAAACACCGGCCGAACAGGCCATCGACTTTACCGGCCTCGGGCTCTCCGACAAGGTCATCGCCGCCGTCGCCGACGCCGGCTACACCATTCCGACGCCGATCCAGGCCCAGGCCATTCCCCACGCCGTCGCCGGCAAGGACGTGCTCGGCATCGCCCAGACCGGCACCGGCAAGACCGCCTCCTTCGTGCTGCCGATGCTGACGCGGCTGGAAAAGGGCAGGGCACGGGCGCGCATGCCGCGCACGCTCATCCTGGAACCGACGCGCGAACTGGCCGCGCAGGTGGAAGAGAACTTCGTCAAGTACGGCAAGAACCACCGCCTCAACGTGGCGCTGCTCATCGGCGGCGTGTCGTTCGAGGACCAGGACCGCAAGCTGCAGCGCGGCGTCGACGTGCTGATCGCCACCCCCGGCCGGCTGCTCGATCATCACGAGCGCGGCAAGCTCCTGCTCACGGGCGTGGAAATCCTCGTCATCGACGAGGCCGACCGCATGCTCGACATGGGGTTCATTCCCGACATCGAGCGCATCTGCAAGCTCATTCCCTTCACCCGGCAGACGCTGTTCTTCTCGGCCACCATGCCGCCGGAGATCACCAAGCTCACCGAGCAGTTCCTGCACGCGCCGGTGCGCGTCGAGGTCGCCCGGCCGGCGACGGCGGCGGCCACCGTGGCGCAGCGTCTCATCCGCTCGGGATCGAAGGACTGGGAGAAGCGCCAGGTGCTGCGCGATCTCGTCGCCGCCGAGGAAGCCGAGCTGAAGAACGGCATCGTGTTCTGCAACCGCAAGACCACGGTGTCTGAACTGTTCCGTTCGCTGGCGCGCCACGAGCTCAATGTCGGCGCGCTGCACGGCGACATGGACCAGCGCGCGCGCATGGCGATGCTCGCCAGCTTCCGTGACGGCAAGCTCAAGCTGCTGGTCGCCTCGGATGTCGCCGCGCGCGGCCTCGACATTCCCGATGTCAGCCATGTGTTCAACTATGATGTGCCGATCCATGCGGAGGACTATGTCCACCGCATCGGCCGCACCGGACGCGCCGGACGGTCCGGCAAGGCGTTCACCATCGTCTCGCGTCCCGATACCCGCTATGTCGACGCCATCGAGAAGCTGATCGGCGGGCCGATCGCCTGGGCCGGCGAGGATCTGTCGACGCTGCCGAAGAGCGAGGACGACGAGCGTCCGCGCGGACGGGGCCGCGA
>JBATNB010000215.1:0-4421 GCA_049290135.1 Rhizobiaceae bacterium | reverse complement strand
TCCTGGTGCTGGTCTTCCGCCTGCGCGGCCGCCCGGCTTTCCTGTCGTCGACGCCGGCCTGGCTCATCGACCTCGCGCTGGCGTTCGTGCTGTTCTGGTCCGTCGTCTCGGTGTTGGGCGAAGGCTTCGGCGCGCAGTCGCCCGGCGCGTGGTTCTGGGGGCTCACCGTCGCCGCCTGGCTCTATGCCTGGGCCACGGTCACGCGGCTGTCGGCGCTGCGCCTCGAGGGCGCGGCCAACTGGTTCTTCTCCATCGCCATCCCGGCGCTGTTCGGCTTCACGCTGCTGTTCCTGTGGGAGGCGATCACCCGCGGCGCCGGCGTGCCGTTCGTGCTCCTGCCGCCGCCATCGTCCATCGGCGCGCGCATCCTGCTCGCATTGCCGGTGCTCGGCCAGGACTTCGTACAGACGGTGATGAAGTCGGTGCTGGCCGGTTTTGCCCTCGGCTCGGGCGCCGGCTTCCTCGTCGCCGTGCTTGCCGATCGCTATCGCTTCCTGGCCAACGGGCTGCTGCCGCTCGGCAACATGGTCTCGGCGCTGCCGATCATCGGCATCGCGCCGATCATGGTGATCTGGTTCGGCTTCGACTGGTTCTCCAAGGCCGCCGTGGTCATGGTCATGACCTTCTTTCCCATGCTGGTGAACGCGCTGGTGGGGCTGTCGGCGTCCGGCGCGATGGAGCGCGACCTGATGCGCACCTATCACGCCAGCCACTGGAAGACGCTGTTTTCGCTGCGGCTGCCGGCGGCCATGCCGTTCATCTTCAACGCGCTGAAGATTAACTCCACCCTGGCGCTCATCGGCGCCATCGTGGCGGAATTTTTCGGCACGCCGGTGGTCGGGATGGGCTTTCGCATTTCGACGGAAGTCGGCAGGATGAATCTCGACATGGTCTGGGCGGAGATCGCCATGGCGGCGGCCACCGGATCGCTCTTCTACGGAATCCTCGCGCTCGTCGAGCGCGTCATCACGTTCTGGCATCCGTCCTACAGGAGATGATCCGGCGGAGCCCAACACAGGAGAAGGCGCATGAAAACTGTACTCAAGATGACCACGGCGATGGCGCTCGCGCTGACCGCCGGCTCGGCGCTCGCCGCCGACAAGCTGACGCTGCAGCTCAAGTGGGTCGCCCAGGCCCAGTTCGCCGGCTATTTCGTCGCCAAGGACAAGGGCTTCTACGAAGAAGCCGGCCTTGACGTCGACATCAAGCCGGGCGGCCCGGACATCGCGCCGGAACAGGTGATCGCCGGCGGCGGCGCCGATGTCATCGTCGACTGGATGGGCGGCGCGCTGGTTGCGCGCGAAAAGGGCGTCGGCCTCGTCAACATCGCCCAGCCCTACGAGAAGGCCGGCATGCAGATGGTCTGCCCGAAGGACGGCCCGGTGCAGAGCGAAGCCGATTTCAAGGGCCACACGCTCGGCGTCTGGTTCTTCGGCAACGAATATCCGTTCTACGCCTGGATGAACAAGCTCGGCCTGTCGACCGAGGGCGGTGCCGATGGCGTGACCGTGCTCAAGCAGTCCTTCGACGTGCAGCCGCTGATCCAGAAGCAGGCCGACTGCATCTCGGTCATGACCTACAACGAGTACTGGCAGCTCATCGACGCCGGCTACAAGCCGGAAGACCTGATCGTGTTCAACTACTCCGCCATGGGCAACGACCTTCTGGAAGACGGGCTCTACGCCATGCAGGACAAGCTGGCCGATCCCGCCTTCAAGGACCAGATGGTCCGCTTCGTCGCCGCGTCGATGAAGGGCTGGAAGTACGCGCTCGAGAATGTCGACGAGGCGGCCGGCATCGTCATGGACAATGGCGGGCAGGACGAGAACCACCAGAAGCGCATGATGGGTGAAGTGGCCAAGCTGATCGGCTCGGGCTCCGGCAAGCTGATCGAGGCGGCCTACCAGCGCACCGCCGACGCGCTGCTGCAGCAGAAGATCATCACCAAGGCCCCGGAAGGCGCCTGGACGTCGGAAATCACCGACGCGGCGATGAAATAGGCGAAGCCATCGCCAGCGCATGAGAGGGGCGGCCGTTGCGCCGCCCCTTTTTCATGGCGGTGGGGCCGTTACCGCGGTCCCGGAGCGGCCAGGTACTCGGCGACGATCCAGATGTAATTCCGGAACGGCAAGTCGTTGGAGTCGAGGTCGAGCGTTTCGCAAATCTCCGGCAATCGGAATTCGAATTCCGTGTAGTCGGCGTGAATGGCCGGCCCGGCCGGTAACGGTACTCCGTTCGTCGCGTTGTCGAGGAAATCTCTTACCCTGGCGATCAGTACCGGGATCGTCGCGTCATGGCTTTCGACATCCTGCCCGGCGATATCCGACAGGAACTGCTGATAGCGGTACCGCTCGCGATCCAATACGAGGCATCGTTTCTGTTTCTGCGCCCCGCTGCCGTAGCGCTTCGCACCAAGGAACAGTCCCAGCTCCAGAGGCATGTTGAAGCGAGGCAGGCCTGCCGGGTTGAGTTCGGTGCGCGAGATATCGTGGATTCCAAGGCGACAGGCTTCGATGATGCCCTGGATTTTTCCGATCCGGGGTTCGCCGCCGTCCATCACTTCAAGCGCGCAACGCGGATTGTAACCACAGCGGACGACGGTGAAAACAGTTGCCCGGAAAAATTGCAGATAGTCTCGATCGAAAGGGCAGTTGATGAAAACGTTTCGTCGTTTCTGCACAGGTTCGTCAGCCGGCCTTGGCTACGGCTTCGCGCTCGCGCACGGCCCGAATGGCCTTCTCGATCTCACGCAACGTTATTCCCTGCGGTTTGAAAGAGGGGCGCATGATCCGCGTCCCGTCCTCAGCCCGGCCAATGATCTGGCCGGCTTGCGAACCGCGGGAAACGTACCTTTTAAGCGTGGTTTTCTTCATCCTGTTTCAAATATCGTTCATTTCGCCATCGGATTCAAGCAGGCGTGTACGGTGTTGTTGACCGCGCCAGGTGACTTCGGAGCATAACCGGAAAACGCCGCCCTCCTGGCCGCGCCTCGGGCCGCCGACAAAGCCGCGCAACTTCAATTCCCGTCATGGTCGGGCTTGACCCGACCATCTGCGACCCATCGAAGGAACCAGATCCTCGGGTCAAGCCCGAGGATTACGCGGTTCATGCACTCGTCATGGTCGGGCTTGTCCCGACCATCTGCGACGCATCGTAGGGACCATATCCTCGGGACAAGCCCGAGGATGACGGCGGGGGATGGCGGACCCGTCGGCGCGGGCCATCCTTGTTTCCCGTCATGGTCGGGCTTGACCCGACCATCTGCGATGCATCGTAAGGACCGGAACCTCACGACCGCCCCGCGCGACCGGTCTTGCAACCGCCCCGCGCCGCCAGACCTTGTCAGCGCTTCTCGCGGATATCGGTCAGCGTGCGCGCCGGGGTGATCGCCTCGGGGTCGAGACGGATGTGGATGATCGCCGGCCTGGCCGAGGCGCGGGCGCGGGCAAGGGCGGGTGCGAAGTCGGCGGTCGTTGCCACCGTCTCGCCGTGGCCGCCATAGGCGCGCGCGAGCGCGGCGAAATCGGGGTTCACCAGCGCGGTGCCCGACACCCGGCCGGGGAATTCGCGCTCCTGGTGCATGCGGATGGTGCCGTACATGCCATTGTCGACGACGACGACGATGATCGGCAGGCCGTGCTGGACGGCGGTGGCGAATTCCTGCCCGTTCATCATGAAGCAGCCGTCGCCGGCAAAGGCGATCGCCTCGCGGTCGGGGAACATCGCCTTCGCCGCGACCGCGGCCGGCACGCCGTAGCCCATGGAGCCGGACGCCGGCGCTGCCTGGGTGGCGAAGCGGCGGAACGGATAAAAGCGGTGCACCCAGGTGGCGTAGTTGCCGGCGCCGTTGGCGAGGATGGCGTCGGGGGAAAGCGTCGCGGCGAGATGGGCGATCACCTCGCCCATGGCGACCGGCCCCGTCACCGTGGCGGGCGGGGTTGCCCATTTCAGCCGGCCGGCATGCATGCGGGCGGTATCCTCGGCCCAGGCCGGTGCGTCGGGGGCGTTCAGGCCGCCGAAGGCGAGCGCGAAGGCGTGCGGCGTGGCGTTGATGGCAAGGTCGGCGCGATAGACGCGGCCCAGTTCCTCCGGGTCGGGGTGAACATGGATGAGCGTCTGGCGCGGGTAGGGGCTCCGCATCAGCGTATAGTCGGACGACGGCACTTCGCCGAACCGGCCACCGATCAGGAGAACGAGGTCGGCCTCGCTGATCCGGCGCGCCAGCGCCGGGTCCGGTCCGATGCCGACATCGCCGGCATAACCCGGGTGGGCATGGTCGAACAGCATCTGGCGGCGGAACGACACGCCGACGGGCAGTTTCCAGCGCGCCGCGGCGTCGGCGAAGGCATCGACCGCCTCCGCGCTCCAGCGCGTGCCGCCAAGAATGACGAACGGGCGTTCGGCGCCGCGCAGCATCGTGG
>JBATNB010000214.1:0-6075 GCA_049290135.1 Rhizobiaceae bacterium | reverse complement strand
CGTGAAGACCAGGGAGACGAATGATGAGCGAGAGCCCGGCCGCGCGCCGCCCGTTCCACCGCCGCCGCAAGACCTGCCCGTTCTCGGGCGCCGGCGCCCCCCGCATCGACTACAAGGACGTCAAGCTCCTGCAGCGCTACATTTCCGAGCGAGGCAAGATCGTGCCGTCGCGCATCACCGCGGTCTGCGCCAAGAAGCAGCGCGAGCTCGCCCAGGCGATCAAGCGCGCGCGCTTTCTCGGCCTGCTGCCGTATCTGGTGAAGTGATTCCGACCGGGCGGCGTTCGCGCCGCCCGCTTCTCCCGCTGGGCCGGACGCCGCAGTCCCGGCCCTAACTGCCGACCCGGCAGGACAGCGACAGCGCCGTTCGTGGCGCCCCGCCTCCTGACCGGGATTTCCCGGGCCCTCCCGGCCCCAACGTCAGGACAACGACCATGGATGTCATCCTCCTCGAACGCGTCGCCAAGCTCGGCCAGATGGGCGAGATCGTGCGCGTGAAAGCGGGCTATGCCCGCAACTACCTGCTCCCGCGCGGCAAGGCGATGCGCGCCAGCGACGGCAACAAGAAGCGCTTCGAAGCCGAACGCACCGTGCTTGAAGCCCGCAATCTCGAGCGCAAGTCGGAAGCCCAGGCGGTCGCCGACAAGCTCGACGGCAAGAGCTTCACCGTCATCCGCTCCGCCGGCGAAACCGGCCAGCTCTACGGTTCGGTGTCGAGCCGCGACGTTGCCGACCTCATCATCGCCGACGGCTTCACCGTCGCCCGCAGCCAGGTCGAACTGCACCATCCAATCAAGGCGATCGGGCTGGCGACGGTCTCGATCCTGCTGCATCCGGAAGTCGAGGCGAAGGTGACGATCAATGTCGCCCGCACCGCCGACGAAGCCGAGCGCCAGGCCAAGGGCGAAACGCTCAACACGGCCGAGGCGATCTACGGCGACGATGTCAACGACGCGGCCCGCCCGGATGCGTATTTCGATCCGAACGTCGACGAGGCCGCCGAAGGCTGATCGTTTCTTCTTGCCTGAATTGCAACGCCCGGGGCGCCAGCGTCCCGGGCGTTCTGCTTTATGTTGGCGATCGCCGGGGCGATACTCGGGCCACGGTTCCGGATCATCGTGATTCGGCGTTGCCGGCGCGTCGTGCCGCATCGCCTGTGGACGGTGTGGATAACGGGCGCAGGCCGAATTGGCGGCGCGGAATCCGGCCCGGGTCTGCTAGGCCGTGAGCAACAGGACGGAAACAACACGATGGCCGAGGCCGCCCGCAAGATTGCCCACAATGATTCGCCGCTTTACCGCGAGGCGCCGTCGAACATGGAGGCCGAACAGGCGCTGCTCGGCGCCATTCTGGTCAACAACGACGCGTTCTACCGGGTCTCGGATTTCCTCAAGGCCGGGCATTTCCACGAACCGCTGCACCGGCGCATCTTCGAGGTGATCGCCGAATTCATCCGCATGGCGAAATCGGCCAATCCGGTGACGATCAAGACCTTCCTTCCGGCGGAGGAAAAGGTCGGCGACATGACCGTGGCGCAGTATCTGGCGCGACTGGCCGCGGAAGCCGTGACCGTCATCAACGCGGAGGATTATGGCCGCGCCATCTACGACCTCGCCACGCGCCGCGCGCTCATCACCATCGGCGAGGACATGGTCAACATCTCCTACGATGCGCCGGTGGACATGCCGCCGCAGTCGCTGATCGAGGACGCGGAGCGGCGCCTGTTCGAGATCGCCGAGACCGGCCGCTACGATGGCGGCTTCGAGAGCTTCACCGACGCGGTGAAGACGGCGATCGACATGGCGAACGCCGCCTTCATGCGCGACGGCCACCTGTCCGGCATCGCCACGGGCCTGCGCGATCTCGACAACCGCATGGGCGGGCTGCAGCCTTCCGACCTGATCATCCTTGCCGGGCGTCCGGGCATGGGCAAGACGTCGCTGGCCACCAACATCGCCTTCAACATCGCCTCGGCCTATGAGGCTGCGCCGCAGGCCGATGGCTCGTTCAAGGCTAAAAATGGCGGCGTGGTCGGCTTCTTCTCCGCCGAAATGAGCTCCGAGCAGCTGGCCACGCGCATCATCTCCGAGCAGACCGAAATCCCGTCCTCGAAGATCCGCCGCGGCGACATCAACGAGCATGATTTCGAGAAGCTGGTCGCCTGTTCGCAGATGATGCAGAAGATCCCGCTCTACATCGACCAGACCGGCGGCATCTCCATCGCGCAGCTCGCGGCGCGCGCGCGGCGGCTGAAGCGGCAGCGCGGCCTCGACGTGATCGTCATCGACTATGTGCAGCTGATGACCGGATCGTCGCGGCGCGGCAACGAGAACCGCGTGCAGGAGATCACCGAGATCACCACCGGACTGAAGGCGCTGGCGAAGGAACTGAACACGCCGATCATCGCGCTGTCCCAGCTGTCGCGCGCGGTGGAAAGCCGCGACGACAAGCGGCCCCAGCTGTCGGACCTGCGCGAATCGGGGTCCATCGAGCAGGACGCCGACGTGGTGCTGTTCGTCTTCCGCGAGGAATACTACATCAAGAACCGCGAGCCGAAGCCCGGCACCGAGGATCACCTGAAGTGGGAACGCGACATGGAGGAGACCCGCGGCAAGGCCGAGGTGATCATCGCCAAGCAGCGCCACGGGCCGACCGGCACGGTCCAGCTCGGGTTCCAGGCCGAGTACACGCGGTTCTTCGACGTGGCGGAGGATTCCCGCCTCCCCGAACGGTTCGACTGAGCCCATGACCTTTCCCGTTCCGGCCGGCGCCGCCCTGACCGTCGACCTTGGTGCGCTGGCCGACAATTGGCGCCTGCTCGACCGGCGTGCCGGGGCACGCGGCGCCGCCAGCGTGGTCAAGGCCGACGCCTACGGGCTCGGCGCCGATTTCGTGACGGCGGCGCTGCGCAAGGCCGGATGCCGCACTTTCTTCGTCGCCTATCCCGATGAAGGCCTGGCGCTGAAACCCTATGCGGACGACGCCGAAATCCTGGTGCTCAACGCGATCTCGAAGGACGGACTGGCGGTCTGCCGCGACCGCGGCCTAACGCCGGTTCTCAATTCCACGGTGGAAACCGGCTGGTGGCTGGACAATGGCAGGGAGCAGCCGGCCGCGCTGATGGTCGATACCGGCATGAGCCGCCTCGGCCTGACACCGACGGAGGCGCTGATCTGCGCCGGCCGTTTCCGCCCGCGCCTGCTGATGAGCCATCTTGCCTGCGCCGACGAAACGGGCCACCGGCTCAACCGCCAGCAGATCGAGTCCTTTCAAGCGGTTCGCAGAGCTTTCGCAGATGTCGATTCAAGTCTTGCCAACTCCGCCGGGCACTTCCTCGACGGCGCGGATTTCGATCTCACGCGCGCCGGCATCGCGCTGTATGGCGGCGCCCCGCTTCCGGGCGAGGCCAATCCGATGCGCAACGTGGCAACACTGACGGCGATCGTCACGCAGGTTCGCCGCGTCGCTGCCGGCACGAGCGTCTCCTACGGCGCCACGGCGATCATGTCCCGCGATACGCTGATCGCCGTCACCGCGATCGGCTATGCAGACGGCGTGCCGCGGTCAGCCTCCGGCTCCGGCGTGCCGGCGCGCGCCGACGGTTCCAGGGGCGGCCAGGGAGCCATCGGCGGCCGGCTCGTGCCGATCCGCGGGCGGGTCACCATGGACACGACCCTGTTCGACGTGACCGATTGCACGGCGGAGCCGGTGAAACCGGGCGACCGGATCGAGCTGTTCGGCGCGGAGCTTTCGCTCGACGACGCGGCAACTGCCGCCGGAACGATCTCCTATGAACTGCTGACCGGCATCGGCAGGCGGGTGGAACGGCGCTACACCATCGGGACCTCAACGGGCGCATGAGCGAGCGTGGCTGGCAAATACTCGGCCTGGGCCTGCTGATCGCCGGCGTCGCGGCGGTCTGGATCGGCACGGCGCGGCGTGGCGCCGATCTTTCGACCCTGGCGCGCAAGGGCTTTCTCCTGCTCGCCGCATTCGCCATTGTCGGCGGCTTTGTCGGTTCGACGGCCTGGTGGGCCGACCACCCGTCCGGTTTTTCCTGGGACCTGCCGCCGCTGGCCAGCCGGCTGCTCGGAGCCGCCGCCGTCGCCTTCGGGCTGACCGGCCTGGTCGTGCTGGCGCGCCCGACGGCCGACCATGTGCGTCTCTATGCGATGATGATCGCCATCTACCTCGCGCCGCTGACGGTGGCGATCCTGTTGTTCCACCGCGACCGTTTCGATTTCAGCGCGCCGATCACGCCGGCATTTTTCGCCCTCGTCGTGCCGATGACCGTTTTGAGCCTGTGGCTGGCGGCGCGGCCGCAAGGCCTCATTGCCGCCTCGCCGGGCGATGCCGCGCCGCCGGCCCGGGTGGTGACGGTGTTCCTGACGCTCGTCGCCGCGGCGTGCGGGATCTGGGCCATTGCCCTGTTTGCCACCGATCGCGGGCCGAGCGGACTTGTCTGGGCGTGGCCCGGCGACCTTCTGACCTCGCGGCTGATCGCGATGATGCCGTTGACGCTGGCAGCGGCGGCGCTGTTTTCACGGACCAAGGCGTTGCTGGCGCGCACCGCGCTCGTGCTCCTCGCCGCCTACGGCATCGGCGGCGCGGCGGCGGGATCGATGAACGCCATCGCCGGCAAGCCGATCCCGCTCTTTTATGTCGCGGCGCTCGGCAGTTTCGGCCTTGCGGCCACGGCATTGCTCGTTGCCGGCATCCGGCGCCGCGATCGCGGCGCGGCCTGAAACCGCTCAGCCCTGCCCGACCATCTCGACAATCACCGCGCCGACCTTGTGGCGGGTGTCGACGCGGGCATGCGCCCTCACGATGTCATCGAACGCGAATACGCTGTCGATCACCGGGCGGATTGCACCCGAACCTGCCATGTCGGCAACCTCCTGCATCGCCTGCCGGCTTTCCTTCGCTTCGCCGGTGATGAGCCGGCGGCGCCCGAAAAGGTTGCCGATCGCCGCGCGCGCCATGCCGGGAAGACCGGCGGCCAAAAGCAGGATCCGCCCGCCATCGCGGGCCAGGCGGCGCAGCGCCGGGATCCGCGCGTCGCCGACGGTGTCGACAATCATGTCGTACCGCGCTTCGCCGGCTAGCGGGTCCGCGCGGTCGTACTCGATCACCGAGTCCGCGCCGATTTCGCGAACGAGGCGAGCATTGCGCGAACTGCACACGCCGGTGACGCGGGCGCCGAGCGCATGCGCGATCTGGACCGCGCCGACGCCGACCGCGCCGGAGGCGCCGATCACCAGCACGCTTTCGCCGGATTTGAGGCCACCCATGGCGCGCAGATAGACAAGCGCGGTCTGCACGCCGAACGGCAGCGCCGCTGCCTCGCGGTGGGACAGTCCCGGCGGTTTTGGCGCGACCGGACCGTTTTCCGCCACGACGCGATAATCGGCATGGCAACCGGATTTGCCGCCGGCACTGCCGAACACGGCATCGCCGGGCCTGAAGCGGGCCACGCCTTCGCCAACCGCCTCGACAACGCCGGAATAGTCATTGCCGAGAATGGGTTGCCGCAATCGGCGGAACCCGAGCGCTAGCCGGATGAGCAGGCCAAAGCCGGTCGGGACCACGCCGCTGCGCAAGCGCCAGTCGCCGCTGGAGACGGACGCCGCGTGGATGCGCACGAGCATCTCGCCGGGCCCTGGCACCGGCTTCGGCATTTCGACAATGCGCACCACATCGGGAGGGCCGTAGGCTGTGGCGACGGCGGCGCGCATGGTCACGGTTTCCTCCGCGTCGGGGTCGGAACGGGCGTCATGGTGCAAACGTAGGATGCCGGTCGCGGCCGACAAGATGACCCTCGCGCATTTCCCACAGCCGGAACCGCGGGAGCGGAAGCAATTGCGGAACATTTCAGGAACGTGTATGGCTCGAACCGGGGAACAATGATGGCCAAGGCACGTACGACCTTCATCTGCCAGTCCTGCGGCGCGAGCGCGTCCCGCTGGTCGGGACGCTGCGACGATTGCGGCGAATGGAACACGCTGGTGGAGGAAACCGCGAGCGGCGGCGTGGCCGGGGGACCCGCGAAGGCGAGTGCCGGGCGCAGGGGCCGCGT
>JBATNB010000213.1:0-2007 GCA_049290135.1 Rhizobiaceae bacterium | reverse complement strand
AGTTCGGGTCGGGCCGGCCAGCCGTCGGCGCCGACGACGATGGCGGGCGCGACCGGAAGCATCGCGCCGGGCGGGTTCACTTGCCGAAATCCCGGTCCCATGCGGCGACGATCTCGGCGACGAGCGGATGGCGCACCACGTCCTTCTCGGTGAACCTCACGGTGACGATGCCATCGACGCCGTCGAGGATGCGCAGCGCCTCCACCAGCCCGGAACGCACGCCCTGCGGCAGGTCGACCTGGCTCGGGTCGCCCGTCACCATCATGCGCGACCCCTCGCCAAGGCGGGTCAGGAACATCTTCATCTGCATGACCGTGGTGTTCTGCGCCTCGTCGAGGATGACGGCGGCGTGGGCGAGCGTGCGCCCGCGCATGAAGGCCAGCGGCGCGATCTCGATGACGCCGGCGGCGATGGCGCGCTCGACCTTGTCGCCCGGCATCATGTCGTAGAGCGCGTCGTAGAGCGGACGCAGATAGGGATCGACCTTTTCCTTCATGTCGCCGGGCAGGAAGCCGAGCCGTTCGCCCGCTTCCACCGCCGGGCGCGACAGCACGATGCGCTCCACCAGCCCGCGCTCAAGCAGCATGGCGGCCTGGGCGACGGCGATGTAGGTCTTGCCGGTGCCGGCCGGCCCGACGCCGAAGACCAGTTCGGACCGCTCCAGGGCGCGCATGTAAGCGTCCTGGTTGGGCGAGCGGGCATGGATGGCGCGCTTGCGGGTGGCGATCTGCGCGGCGGCCATGCGGCCTTTCTTCTCCAGCGTCGGCAGCGACGGCTGGTCATCGGCGGCGGCGGCCATGCGGACGGCTCCCTCGACATCGGAGGCGGCCAGTTCGCGCCCCTTGAGCAGGAGATCGTAGAGATAGTCGAGCGCGCGGCGCGCCTGTTCGGCGGCGGTCGGGTTGCCGCGGATGGCGATCTCGTTGCCCTTGGAGCGGATATCGAGGCCGAGCAGGCGCTCCATGCGCGCCAGATTCTCGTCGAACTGACCGCACAGCGCGCTGGCCAGCCGGTTGTTGTCGTAGGTCAGGACGATGTGCGCCATGTCCGAAGCGCCGATGGAGCGGGCGCTGCGCAGATCGGTGGTGGCGTTCAAACGGCTCTCCACATCGGCGCGGCGTTCTTCCTCCCCGGTTCGCCGTGTCGCCTCACGCTGCCTCGCCCTTCAGGCTGTTCGGGCCCGACGCCGTGATTCGCACGCGAACAATGTCGCCGATTTTTCCGGCCTTTTCATCAACAATCACCGGCGTCAGCCACGGCGACCGTCCGGCCATCTGGCCGGGCTTGCGGCCGGGTTTCTCGATCAGCACCTCGGCATGGCGGCCGACCAGCCCGGCCTGGAAGGCGGCCTGCTGGGCGCCGATGAGCGCCTGCAGGCGCCGCAGCCGCTCGTCCTTCACCGCGTCCGCCACCTGTCCCTTCATGTCGGCGGCCGGCGTGCCGGGCCGGGGGGAATATTTGAACGAATAGGCCGAGGCGTAGCCGACGGCGCGGATCAGCGCCATCGTCGCCTCGAAGTCCTCGTCGGTCTCGCCCGGGAAGCCGACGATGAAATCGCCGGAGATCGCCATGTCCGGCCGCGCGGCGCGCACGCGCTCGATGACCGACAGGTAGGTGCGCGCCGTGTGGCGGCGGTTCATGGCCTTCAGGATGCGGTCGGATCCGGACTGCACCGGCAGGTGCAGGTAGGGCATCAGTTCAGGCAGGTCGCGATGGGCGGCGATCAGCGCGTCATCCATGTCGCGCGGGTGGCTGGTGGTGTAGCGCAGCCGGCTCAGGCCCGGCACCTCCGCCAGCCGCGCCAGCAACCGGCCGAGCCCCCAGGCGTCGCCACCTTGACCCGGCGCCTGCCAGGCGTTGACGTTCTGGCCGAGCAGCGTGATCTCGCGCACGCCGGCCCCGGCGAGACGTTCGGCCTCGGCGATGATGGCTTCGGCCGGGCGCGAGGTCTCCGCGCCGCGCGTGTAGGGCACCACGCAGAAGGTGCAGAACTTGTCGCACCCCTCC
>JBATNB010000212.1:0-1712 GCA_049290135.1 Rhizobiaceae bacterium | reverse complement strand
GGGCGGTGCGACGGTTCATGGAGCGACCGGGGGGAGGACGATTGCGGCCGGGATAGCGCGGAAATGGGGCGGCGGCGTGGCGGGCCGTTCAACCGCCTTCCAGTGCATCGACGGTGCGGGCCGGCAGCGAGATGAGCGCGGAGAGGAAATCGGTGGCCAGGAACAGGCCGTCGGACAGCGCCATGTCCTTGCCCCGGGCAACGGCGCCAAGGCCGCCGCCGTTGCGCAGCAGGCGGATCAGCGTCGGCGAACCGGTGAAGATGTTGTGGCGGTAGGGATCCTTCGACTGGTCGTAGCGGGTCGTGTCGACGACATGGACGCCAAGCGCGGCGAGACCGGCGACGTCCTCCTCGAGTCCGAGGCCGATGCGGCCGCGACCGCCGCGCAATCCGCTCGACATGCGCAGCGCGCGGTCGCGCGGCGAGACCAGCGCGACGATGGTTCCCGGACGCGGATCGATGCGGGCGAGTTCGGCTCGGAAGAGGTCGCCGTCAATGTCCGGCGCGGCCAGCACCACCGCCTCGATGCGGCCGAGCACATCGACGCGGCGTTCCAGGCCGAGTTCGCGCAACGCCTCCATCACCACATTGCCGCCCATGGAATGGGCGAAGACGACGACGGACTCCGCGCCGGCGGCGACGACGGTCGAAAGTGTCTCGGCCAGGCCGCCGCGGGCGAAATCGGCGCTGTCGCGGTCGTAGAGATAAAGGGCGGCGCGGCCCGCCGACGGCCAGGAATAGTGCACGGCGACGCCGTCGAGCGCGAAGTCGTGCATCAGCTGGGCCTGGCGGAAGACGCCGGAGGCGAACGACACGTCGAAACCGTGCACGTAGAGGATGGCGGTGCGGCGTCCGGCCGGCCGCGCCGCGAATGTCTCGGCGAGCCGGGCGGAAAACGCCTCGCGTCCGGCAAGCCGCTCGGCGGCGGTGATGCGGAATTCCTTGTCCGGGTTGACGCTGCGTCCCGGCATGTTGATGGCGCCGGCTTCGCGCTCGCCTGGCACACCCACCGAAAGGTCGGCATAGTTGAGCGTGGCGGAACGTCCGGAGGAAAACAGGATCGCCGGGTCGGCGCTCGCCATGCGGGGGGTGGCGACAAACAGGCGCTCGGTCGCCGCCGGCGTCGCAGCCGTGCCCGGCAGGGCGGCGGTGGTGAAACCGGTGCGGTCCGGCGAGTTGATGCACCCGCCGAGCCCCAGCATGAGCGGCACGATCATCGCCGCGATGACGCCACGCAGACGCGTCAGCATCGCCTGCTCCCTGTCCGGCCGGATGATCCCGGCTCTCGTTGCAGATGACGCTAGCAGGCGAAGGTGTGGATCGCGTTAAGGGCGTGTTGGCAGCGTGTTAAGCACGTCCGGCTCGGCCGGGCGCCGGTCGAACTCCTCCACCACGCCGAAGGCGCCCGAATAGCTCCACATCGACCAGGCAAATCCGGCGGCCTCGGCGCGGTCCATCATCGCCCGATAATAGGCGGCGCGTTCGCCGGCGGGCACGATGGCGGGATTTTCCCATTCCTGGCGGATCATGCCGAATTCGCCGAGAATGATGCGATCGGGCGCGATGGCGTGGCGCGCCGCCCAGGCGCCGACCGCGGCAAAGGGCGCGTCGAGCACCGCGCCGATTTCGGCTTGCGTGTCCATGCGCGCCAGTTCCTCCTCGATCCAGGCGATCATGCCGGACTGGCGCAGCAGCGGTGCTTGCGACCTGATG
>JBATNB010000211.1:0-11792 GCA_049290135.1 Rhizobiaceae bacterium | reverse complement strand
CGACAGGGCGACGCGGTTTTGCCGATTCGGCGCCTGTTCCCAGCCGACATAGACCTGCGCGGCGCAGCGCAAATGCGCGCCGACGCTCGCCGCGACCCATTCGGCGAAGTCCGGCGCGGCGCAGGCGAGGCTGGCGATCACCGCCTTGGCGCCGTGATAGGGCGTCTCGATCAGCCTGATGCCGAAATTCATGATGCCGGCGGCCTGCATCGCCCGCGGCGATGGCGAGAAGAACGCCTCGTTGGTGGCGTCGATCGGGAACTCCTCGTGGCCCGAGAGGATGCAATCGCCGCCCTGGAACTGCGGATGCTCCATCCAGTAGCGCCCGAGCGCGGCGGCATGCGGCACGACGGCGCCGCCGCTGCGCTCATTCGACCACAGCAGCAGGCGCGAATTCTCGATGCCGCCGACGGCGACGACGAAATGCGGGGCTGAAAGCGCGCCGGCATCGGCGCCGCCGGACCACAATCGCGCGCCGGTCACGCGCCCCCCGCCCGCCTCGAGTTCGGTCACATAGGCATCCAGCACCAGCGCGATGCGCGGCGACGCGGCGATTTCGTCGTGGTACTTGGCGCCGACCCGCACGGCCGGGCTCTTGATGAGCTGGACCCAGCTGATGTCCTGGGTGATCGGCCGGTCAGGTTCGAACGGCACCAGCTCGAGCTCATCGCGCACGGCGTCGAGATGCGGCTCGAGGTCGGCCCGCGAAATCGGCCAGCCGGAATCCGGGATCCAGTCGCGGGCTTCGAAATCATGGGCATCCAGCAGCCGGCACCAGCCGGCCCAGTGGTTGGAGCAGCCGCCGAGCAGGCGGATGCGGGTGACATCGAGGTCGAAGTAGGGATCGCCGACGACGCGGCCGCGATAGAAATCCTGCGACTGGGGCGTCACGTCCTCGCCGCCGGCCTCCAGGACCACGACGGGAATGCCGGCGGCGGCGAGGATGCGCGCGATGGAAATGCCGGCCGGGCCCGATCCGATGATCGCGACCTTCGGGGCAAAGCCCGACGCGCGGAACGCCGCGACACCTTCAAAGATCATGAGAGATCGTCCCGGCGCAGGATCCAGCCGTCGATTTCGACCAGGCGGGCGTCCGGCTCTGGCCGGCGGCCGGCGCGCACGACGCGCGCCATCACGGCGGCCAGCATCAACTGGAGGATCGTCCGGCGCGTTGGCAAAGTGAGGCGCAAGTCCCGATGTCCCGTTTCGCAAACCGGAACAATGCAAACACCCGATCGCGCACCGGGGCAAGCGGCAAGTTCAGCCAAGGTAAAGGAGCAACAGGATGCCGCCGACGATCAGCGCGCAGCCCGCCAGTTCGCGGGCGTTGACGTGCTCGCGGAAGACGAAGACGGCGGACGCATAGGTAAACAGCATCTCGACCTGCGCCAGCGCCTTGACCACCGAGGCCTGCTGCAGGGTCATGGCCATGAACCAGCCGAAGGAGGCGGTGGCGCCGACGAAGCCGACGAGCAGCGACGGCTTCCAGGCCTTGCGCATGGCGGCGAAGGTCGATGGCTCTCGCCGGGCGATCCAGGCCGCCATGAGCAGGGACTGGAACACGATCACCACCGCCAGCGTCACCGCGGCCTGGGTGATGAAGTCCGGTTCGGCCAGGGTGCGCCCCAGCGCAAGCGAGGCGTTGCGATAGGCCACGGCGGCGATGCCGAAACCGGCGCCCGACGCCAGGCCGATGCCGGCGACGCGGCTGAACAGCGCCGGGAGCAGGCCGGCGAAGCCGGCGGGATGGCGGGCGAGGGAAATCAGCATCACGCCGGCGACCGAAATCAGGATGGCGGCGACCACGCCGCCGCTGACCGTTTCCCCGAGCACGACCAGCGCAAACAGCGCGGCCTGCGCCGGTTCGGTGCGGGAATAGGCGGTGCCGACGGCGAAGTTGCGGAAGGCGAACAGGTGAACGAGCAGCGCCGTGGCGCCGATCTGCGCCAGGCCGCCGGTCGCCGCCCAGCCGAAGAAGGCCGGGGAGAATGACGGCATCGGCCGGCCGAGGCCGGCAAGGAGCACGGCCAGGTAAAGCAGCGCGAACGGAGCGCCGAAGCCGAAGCGGACAAAGGTTGCCCCGGTCGTGCCCATGGCGCCCTTGAGGTGCTTCTGCAGCGCCGAGCGCGCATTCTGCAGGAAGGCCGACGCGAAGGTGATGAGAACCCAGGTTTCCATGCCCCGGCAATAGGCGATCCGGCGGATTTGCGGAAGCGGTCAGGCGGCGAGCGCCATCACCCGGTTGCGGCCGGCGAGCTTGGCGGCATAGAGGCGATTGTCGGCGACGCGGACGGCATCCTCGACGCTCCAGGCCGAACTGACGGCCTCGACGCCGATCGAGACCGACAGGGCCGAGCCTTCGGGCTCGTCGCGGGAGAAGCCGCTGTTCTCCACGGCGCGGCGGATCCGTTCGGCGATGGCGGTGGCACGCGCGAGGTCGGCGCCGATGAGGAAGACGCCGAACTCCTCGCCGCCGAGGCGGCCGGTGAAGCCGTGGCCGCCGAACGCCGTGTCGATCGCCCCGGCGATGGCCAGCAGCGCCCGGTCGCCGGCCTGGTGGCCGTAGGTGTCGTTGATCGCCTTGAAATGATCGGCATCGACGATGAGCAGCGCGCCGGACTCCTTGCGCGCGGCCTGCTTGCCGAGCCGGTCCATGAAGGCGGCGCGATTGTACATGCCGGTCATGGAATCCCGGCACGCCCGCTCGGCGAGCAGGCGATGGGCATCGGCCAGCTGCTCGTGCGTGTCGGCGAGGTCGAACAATGCGGCGCGGTATTGTTCCGTCTGGCGGAAGAGATAGAACGACACGGTGGAGCCGACGCCATAGGACCCGAGCACCGCCGAGACCCACATCGACGTCTCGAACCGCTCGCCGAACAGGTTGACGAGCGCGACGATGAGCACCACCGCCACCGCCAGCGATGCGGTCCCCACCAGAAATGCCTTGAAAGCGATCGCCCTCAAAACGCCGTCCTTCGCATGCCGGCCCCTGCGCCAGCCCTCCTTATATTCCGCAAAGCTGAATCAATCCCGAATCGCCCGGCGGCCGGGTCTGTGCCATAAGACGGCATGACCACATTTCCCGATTCCGCGCGGTTCGCGCATGTGAGCGACTGGGTCTTCGACCTCGACAACACGCTCTATCCGCACCACACCAACCTGTTCGCACAGATCGACGTGCGGATGACCGGCTACATCGCCGACCTGCTCAGCCTGCCGCCCGAGGAGGCGCGGGTGCTGCAGAAGGACTTCTACCGCGAATACGGAACCACGATGCGCGGGCTGATCGAGCGCCACGGCATCGACCCGGACGACTTCCTGCAGAAGGTGCACGACATCGACTATACGTGGGTGGCGCCGAACCCGGCGCTCGGCGCGGCGATCCATGCGCTGCCGGGCCGCAAGTTCATCTTCACCAATGGCGACCGGCGCCATGCCGAACGCACCGCGCGGGCACTCGGCATCCTCGACCATTTCGACGACATCTTCGACATCATCGCCGCGGGGCTGATGCCGAAGCCGGCGCAGGTGAGCTACGACCTGTTTCTTGCCGCCCATGGCGTCGATCCGAAGGGGGCGGCGATGTTCGAGGATCTGGCGCGCAACCTCGCGGTGCCGAAGGCGCTCGGCATGACCACGGTGCTCATCGTGCCGCGCAATTTCGAGCCGACCTTCTCGGAGATCTGGGAACGCGATCCGCTCAACGCGGACGATGTCGATTTCGTCACCGACGACCTGTCGGCCTTCCTGTCGTCGCTGACGGGAACCACCGGCTGACGCCGGGCCTGCCGGCGCGCCATTCCGCGACCGTCATCGGCATGCCGGCATCCGCCGCCGCGAGGCGGCGAACATTACAAGCGCGTCATGACACATATGTAATTTGCAATATGTCCTTCGAACGCCCAAATATATGATCGAAAAGGAAAAACGGAGGTCATCATGCGTACGTTCTTGAAAAGTGCAGTGGCAACGGTTGCGGTCGCGGCAATGCTGGCGACGACTGCCTATGCCCAGGTTCCGGCTCGCGACCACTTCATGACGAGCTGGGACGAGAATGGCGACGGCAAGGTGACGCTGCAGGAAGCGACCAATCGGCGCGAGGCGCTGTTTGCCTCCTTCGACGCCAACGAGAATGGCAAGTTCGACCCCGAGGAACTCGCCGCGATGGATGACATGCGCGATGCCATGCGCGCCGATGTCGGCGGCATGGGTCCCGGCGGCGGCATGGGCCGCGGACAGGACGGTTCCATGAAGATGGGCCGCGGCATGCATCAGGGCCAGGGCTGGGGCAACCAGCAGGGCCAGGGCTACGGCATGCACCAGGGCCAGGGCTGGGGTAACCAGCAAGGCCAGGGCTGGGGCCAGCAGCAGGGTCAGGGCTGGGGCATGCGGCAGGGCCAGGGTCACAACCAGGGCATGGGCCAGGGTCCCCGCAACGGGATGGGCCAGGCCGAACAGGGCGGCCACCGCATGATGGATACCGATGGTGACGGCGTCATCACCAAGGCCGAATTCGTCGGCTCGGTGGAGACCTGGTTCGCCCGCCGCGACCGCAATGGCGACGGCGTGATCGACACCAACGATTTCTGATCAGGTCAGAGTTCCGGGAGCGCGTAGAAACTTCTCACGCGCTCCCATGCTTCCTCCGCCGTCTCCACGATCGTCACCAGATCGACGTCGTCGGGGGCGATGACCCCCTGCTCCGCCAGATAGGCGAAATCGAACAGCCGGGTCCAGAACGCCTTGCCGAACAGGATCAGCGGCACGCGTTCCATCCGTCCGGTCTGCATCAGCGTCAGCGTCTCGAACAATTCGTCCATCGTGCCGAAGCCGCCCGGGAAGACCGCGACGGCCTTGGCGCGCATGACGAAATGCATCTTGCGGATGGCGAAATAGTGGAAATTGAACGACAGGTCGGGCGTCACATACGGGTTCGGCGCCTGTTCGTGCGGCAGCACGATGTTGAAGCCGATCGACGGCGCGCCGACATCGGTGGCGCCGCGGTTTCCCGCTTCCATCACTCCGGGCCCGCCGCCGGTCACGACGACGAATTCGCGGTGGTAGGTGGTGGCCGAATGGCGCGAACACAGGCGGGCAAAGCGCCGCGCCTCCTCGTAGAAGCGGGCGTTGGCTTCCAGATTGCATTTCTGCGTCTCGTTGCGCGCCGCCCAGGCTTCGCCGCCGGGTTCGGGAATGCGCGCACCGCCGAACAGGATGACCGTCGAGCGGATGCCGCGTTCGGCAAGGATCATCTCCGCCTTCAACAGTTCAAGCTGCAGCCGCACCGGCCGCAACTCGCGGCGCGCCATGAAATCGGAATCGTCGAAGGCCAGCCGATAGGATGGCGCCGTCGATTGCGGCGTCGCCGGCACACGCGCGGCGTGCTCCAGATCGGTGTCGGAGTGGACGAGCGGCGTCCAGCCGTTGCGCTCCATCGGATTCATGCGTTCATTCCTCCCGCGGACGCGGCATCGCGACCGGTTGACCCCGTGGTGGCGCTTTGGCATGGACGGCGCCGACCGGTCGTCATCCTAGGCGCCGTCCATTAACGTGGCGTGTAACGGAGACTGCGATGTCCAAGCCCGACCTTGCCCAACTCGAAGCCGTCATCGAACGGGCGTTCGACGATCGCGATTCGATCGGCGCCTCCACGCGCGGCGAAGCCCGCGACGCCGTCGAGACGGCGCTGAACCTGCTCGACCGCGGCGAACTCAGGGTGGCCAGCCGCGGCGGCGACGGGCAATGGACCGTGCACCAGTGGCTGAAGAAGGCGGTGCTGCTTTCGTTCCGGCTCAACCCGATGGATCTCATTCCCGGCGGACCGGGCGGCGCGGTGTGGTTCGACAAGGTGCCGTCGAAATTCGCCGGCTGGAGCGCCAACAAGTTCGAGACCGCCGGATTCCGCGCCGTGCCGGGCGCCATCGTTCGTCACTCGGCCTATGTCGCGCGCGGCGCGGTGCTGATGCCGTCCTTCGTCAACCTGGGCGCCCATGTCGGCGAGAACACCATGGTCGACACCTGGGCGACGGTGGGGTCATGCGCGCAGATCGGCGCCAACGTGCATCTTTCCGGCGGCGTCGGCATCGGCGGCGTGCTGGAGCCCCTGCAGGCCGGACCGACGATCATCGAGGACAATTGCTTCATCGGGGCGCGCTCCGAAGTGGTCGAGGGCTGCGTCGTGCGCGAGGGGTCCGTGCTCGGCATGGGCGTCTTCATCGGCAAGTCGACCAAGATCGTCGACCGCGCGACCGGCGCGGTGAGCTATGGCGAGGTCCCGCCCTATTCGGTCGTCGTCGCCGGCGCGATGCCCGGCAAGACGATGGCGAACGGCGAGCCCGGCCCGTCGCTCTACTGCGCGGTGATCGTCAAGCGCGTCGACGAAAAGACCCGTTCCAAGACCGGAATCAACGAGCTTCTGAGAGATTGATTCCCGAACTGTTCGGGCGCAATCTCCCGCCGGGGCGCTGACCGGGCAGGTGGAGGGTTACCATGGACTGGAAATATCTGCTGACGAGCTTAGAAGGTCGTATCAATCGCGCCAAGTTCTGGGCCGGTGTCGGCGTCGTCTGGGCAGTGACGATCGTGGCGCAGCTCATCGACGCGTTCACCGGCATCGTGCTGATCCCGCTGCAGGAGGGCATCGGCTTCGGGCCGCTGACCGTGCTCGCCATGCTGGCGTCGATCTATGTCGGCATCGCGCTCTATGCCAAGCGCTGGCATGACCGCGACAAGTCGGGCTGGTGGACGCTGATCATATTCGTGCCGATCGTCGGCGCCATCTGGCTCATTGTCGAATGCGGCATCCTGCCCGGCACCAAGGGCTCCAACCGATTCGGACCGGACCCGCTTGGCTGACGAATCGCCCGGAATGGTCTGGTTGTTCTTCGGCCTTTCCGGGCGCATCGGCCGTTGGCCGTTTTTCCTCGGCTCCATGTTCATCGGCGTGATCGAGGCGCTGGTGCTCTATCATCTGGCGCAGGCGCCGGAAGGTTCGAGCCAGCAAGACCTGCTGGGCATCCTGTTCAGCGCCGCGTGGCTCGGCTCGCTCTGGCCGATGGTGGCGCTGTCGGTGAAGCGGCTGCACGATGTCGGGCAGTCCGGCATCCTGGCCGCGGCGACGCTCGTGCCGGCGCTTTCCATCGTGGCGTTCTTCGTGCTCTGCCTGTGGCCGGGCAATCCCGGAGCGAACCGGTTCGGCGGCCTGCCCAACGCGCCGGGCGCCTGAGCCATGCCCTACCGCACGCTCAAGCCCGAGCACATCATCGCCACGGCGCGCGGCATCAGCGAGCGCATCAACGACCGCTTTCCCGAGGCCGGCCTGTCCGGGGTCGGCAGGGAAATGGTGGCCCTGTCGCATGACATCGTGGCCGACACGGCGACGATCGACCGGCCGATCCTGTGGCTGCGCGCGATGATCGGGTTGGTCGTGGCCATCGGCGCGGCGGGGACGAGCTATCTCGCCATGCAGGCGGTGCTGCCGGACAATCCGCGGCTCGGCGCGATCGAACTGGTGCAGGCCATCGAAGCCGGGATGAACGTGGCCGTGCTCATCGGCGCCGGCCTGTTCACGCTCGTCAAGCTGGAGGAACGGGTCAAGCGCCAGCGCGCGCTCAAGGGTCTGCACGGCCTGCGCTCGCTCATCCATGTCATCGACATGCACCAACTGACCAAGGACCCCATGGCGATGACCGCCGACTACGTGCCGACGCAGAAATCGCCGCAACGCCGGTTCTCGCCGGCCGAACTCGTGCGCTATCTCGATTACTGCTCCGAGATGATCGCGGTGACGGGAAAGCTGGCCGCGCTCTATGCGCAGGCGCTCTCCGACCTGTCAGTGGTGCAGGCCGTCAACGACATCGAGAATCTCGGCTCGAACCTGTCGCGCAAGGTCTGGCAGAAAATCGCGCTCATCGACGGCAACAGGAAGGCGATCTGACGCGCCGGGTTCAGCGCGTCAGCCGGTACCGGCCGATGCTGGCCGAAATGTCGGAGAAGGTGTTCTTGAGCGCGCCGGCGTCAGAGGCCTGGTAGAAGAACCCTTCCTCGGATGCGCAATCCTTCAGCGTCTTGATCGCGCGTTCCGAGGTCGAGCGGAACAGGATGGTATAGACCTCGACGCCGGCCTTCTTGGCATTGGTGCAGATCGCGGAGGTGCGCTTGTCCAGTTCGGCTTCGGCCTGACCAAAGGTCGAGCTGCCGGTGAAACGGTCGTAGCGCAGATAGCCATAGGCGCTGTAGTCCGACAGGGTCGGCGAATCGCGGTGGTCCGATCCCCATTTGCCCGGATCGCGCGGATTGCGCGATACCTGGTTCTCGCCATCCGACATGACGATCATGTAGCGCTTGGCGCTGGCGTCCTTCGACCCCTCGGTGAACGGCGCGGTCGGCGACAGGAGACGCCAGCCCCAGGCCGCGCCTTCCGAGATGACCGTGCCGCCGGCCGGCACCAGCGACATCGATTCGATGGCTGACACCACCTGGCCCTTGGTCTTGGTCAGCGGCTGGACCGGATCCGGGCAGGCGTAGTTCGGGCCGGACTTGTACTGACCTTCCGCGCCGAGCGCGATCGTGCGCCCGTCATATTTGGTGATGGTGTAGTTGCGGCCCCAGTAATCCATCGTCGCCCACGTGGATGGCGTCCATGGGCTCGGCGTCGCATCCGGGGTGTAGTTGTTGGTGTAGGTCGGCACCCAGTCCTCGTAGGCGTCCGGCTCGTCCGGCCAGAAATAGGGCACGAACAGCGTGTCGGCCTTCTTCGCGTTCGGCGCCGTGTCATTGGTGTCGTAGGGATCGGCACGCGCTTCCACGCAGCCGCCCCACTTGACGTTTTTCAAGCCGTTGAACAGGGTGAAATGATTGATCTTGGCCGGATTGGAGATGAACTTGCAGCCTCCGCCCTTCTCGATGGTGAAGCCTGCCGGCAGGCCGTGATCCTGAGGGTCGGCGGCAAGCGCCGCGCGGACGCCGAGCAACTCACCGAAGGCGAAGCGGATCCCGGTGTCGAGTTCCGCCGGCAGCGCCGGCCACAATGACGATTCCACCGATCCGTCGCCCGGGTCCCAGACCCCGCCGCCACCGCCGCCGCCCCAATTCGGCGTGCAGCCGTTCACCTGGGCGATCCAGCGATATTCGAGCTGATGGGCGTGGTATTTCGCGTTCCCGGCCGTGTCGAGCATCTTGTTCGGAAAGCCGCGCCCGACATTGACGGCGCCGGCAAACGGCACCACGCCCACCTGCACCTTCGACGGATCGGGCGCCTGGTCGAAGATTTCGGTGGCGAAGCTCTTGGCGGCATCCTTCACCGCCGCCAGCCCGTCCTTGCCGAGCGAGGCGGTGCTGTCGAGAACCATGACAACGTCCACCGGGTCCGGGCTGCCGGCCAGGACCTCGCTCTGCACCGTGATCGGCACATAGTCGATGCCGGACAGGCCGATGATCGTGGTCTTGTAGTCGGCTTTCAGCGTCCCGAGCAGGCCGGCGCCGTTATTGGTCTCGACCACCTTGAGGTCGACGTGGCGGAGGATCTTGTCCATGCCGTGGAGCTGGGCAGAGAGAAAACTCCTGGCGAAAGCCTCGCGAACGCTCAGCGTGCCCTCGACCTTTCCGGCGGCGAGCATGGCGCCATCGAGATATTGCTGCAGGTCGGAACGCTTGGTGCCGGCATAGGCAAGGTCAATCGCCGCGCCGGCGGCAATCAGGAGCGGCATTGCCGCGAGCGAAGTGACAACCGCGAAATTGCCGCGCTTGTCGGCAAGGAACCGCGATATCCGGCACCGCATGGCGAACCCTGTGATTCCAGGTTGCATTCTCGAACGCTAAATTAGCAACACTTCCCTTCCCGACCGTGAATCGGCAGCGTTAGCGATTCATCACCGTCGCCATGACAAGTGAAGCGATCGCGCCGGTCCCGGCCATGCGCGGCCCTGCTTGATTCCGGCGGATCGCGGGTTTAGCAGGGGCGCATGTCGCTCGCCCTGACCGATCCGGCCGCCGTTCTTGCCACGCTGATCCGCTGTCCGTCCGTGACCCCGGCGGAGGGCGGCGCGCTGTCGGCGCTGGAGGCGATGCTGCGGCCGCTCGGTTTTACCGTCGACCGCCCGCAATTCAGCGACGCGGACACGCCCGACATCGAAAACCTCCATGCCAGGCTGTCCGGCAATGGCCCGCACCTGATGTTCGCCGGCCATACCGATGTCGTGCCGGTCGGCGACGAGGCGGCCTGGTGCCGCCCACCGTTCGCCGCCGACATCGTCAATGGCGAGATGATCGGCCGCGGCGCCGTCGACATGAAGGGCGGCATCGCCTGTTTTGTCGCAGCCCTCGCGCGCCGGCTCGCCGGCGGGCGCCCGCTTCCCGGGTCGGTGTCGCTGCTCATCACCGGCGACGAGGAGGGCCCGGCGATCAACGGCACCGTCAAGCTTTTGTCCTGGGCGGCCGGGCGCGGCGAGCACTGGGACGCCTGCATCGTCGGCGAACCGACCAATCCCGACCGGCTCGGCGACATGATCAAGATCGGGCGGCGCGGTTCGATCTCCGGCGAGGTCATCGTGCACGGCCGCCAGGGCCACGTGGCCTATCCGCATCTCGCCGACAATCCGGTGCGCGGCGCACTGCAGCTTGCCGAGGCGCTGCTTTCGCCGGCCTTCGACAAGGGCAGCGCGGACTTCCAGCCGACCAACCTCGAAATCACCAGCTTCGATGTCGCCAACCGGGCGACCAACGTCATTCCGGCCAAGGCCGCGTTCGTGTTCAATGCGCGGTTCAACGACCATTGGACCGCCGAGACGCTGATGGGCGAGATCCACAACCGGCTCGACCGCGCGGCGAAAAAGCCCGGATTGCGGCCTGGCAAGGCCGATCCGGTCGCCTTCGAGGTGACCTTCCGCGAGCCGCCGAGCCATGTGTTCCTGACCCGCGACGACCGCCTCGTCGGCACGCTTTCGGCCTCCATCCGCGCGGTCACCGGGCGCGAGCCGGCGCTGTCGACGTCCGGCGGCACCTCCGACGCCCGCTTCATCAAGGATTATTGTCCGGTCGTGGAGTTCGGACTGGTCGGCCGCACCATGCACATGGTCGACGAGCGCGTCGCCATCGCCGACCTCGAGACGCTGACGGCGATCTACGAGCGCTTCCTCGACGACTGGTTCGCCGCCGCATGAGCCTGCACTGGACCGAGTCGGTGAGAACGGCCAACGCGGTGATGGCCGGCAAGACCGATGCGCTGCGCCGCTTCGACCTCTCGGCCGAGGGATTCTGGAATTCGTTCCTGTCGATCCTGATTGCCACGCCGGCGCTGTCGCTGGGATGGCTTGCGGCGGCGAGGCGCTCGGTCGCGGAGGGCGCGGCGCTGTCGCTGCCCAACCTCATGGCCCGCTACGCCGTGGTCGATCTGGCCTCGTGGATCGTGCCGCTCGTCCTGCTCGGGATCGTCATCCGCTTCACGCCGATTGCCGACCGTTTCGTTGCCTATGTGGTGGCGACGAACTGGGCGAGCGTCAGCCTGTTGTGGCTGGTGGCGCCGGCCGTCATGGTGCAACTGGCGCTGCCGCCGCTCGATCCTTCCGGTTCGCTGCTGGCGTTCCTGCTGTTCATCGCGGCGATGGTGTTCTACTGGCGGCTGACCAATGCGGCGCTGGGCCAGGGTCCGCTGGTGGCGACCGCCGTGTTCCTCGGCACCTATGTCGCCGGCATCCTGGTGGCCAATGGACTGCAGGTCGTTCTCGGCGTGTGATCAGCCGCCAAAGTCCACCCGCTCCAGGCAGAGCCCGTCGGGTGGCGCGACCGGACCGCAG
>JBATNB010000210.1:0-4252 GCA_049290135.1 Rhizobiaceae bacterium | reverse complement strand
GCGCCCACATCTTCACCACCGTCGACGGCCGGGCGCTCGACGCCATCCTGATCTCGCGCGAGTTCGACCGTGACGACGACGAGCAGCGGCGCGGCGAACGGGTCGGCCGGCTGATCGAGGATGCGCTGCAGGGCAAGGCGTGGCTGACCGAGATCATCGAGAAGAAGGCCGGGCCGAAACGCGGGCGCAAGGCCTTCGTCATCGAGCCGGTCGTCACCATCGGCAACGCGTTGTCGAACCGGTTCTCGGTCATCGAAATCGAGGGACTTGACCGGCCGGGCCTGCTGTCGGAAATCACCGGTGCCATTTCGGACCTGTCGCTCGACATCGCCTCGGCCCACATCACGACCTTCGGCGAGAAGGTCATAGACACGTTCTATGTGACCGATCTGGTCGGCCACAAGATTTCAAATCCGTCCCGCCAGGACCGGATCAGGGAGCGTCTCGTGGCCATCCTGTCGGGCGAGACGGCGCAGACGTCGCGTTCCGGGACCACGGCGGCGTGATCGGCATGTTTCCAGCCAGGAGCCGGCCATGAGCCTGATGAAGAAGTTCGCCTCCGTGGGCGGCGCGACCATGGCCAGCCGCGTCCTCGGCTTCGTGCGCGAGGCCATGATCGGCGGCATGCTCGGCGCCGGGCCGGTAGCCGATGCGTTCTACGCGGCCTTCCGGTTCCCCAACCTGTTCCGCCGCATTTTCGCCGAGGGCGCCTTCAACACCGCCTTCATCCCGCTGTTTGCAAAAGAGGTGGAGAAGGACGGCCAGGCCGCGGCCCGCGACTTCGCCGAGGACGTGCTGGCGTTCCTCGTCGCCGCGCTGCTTGTCGTTTCGGCCGTTGCCATGATCTTCACCCCGCTTCTGGTGTCGACCGTGATCGCGCCGAAATTCGCCGACACGCCGGCGAAGTTCGACCTGACGGTGACGCTGACGCGGATCATGTTTCCCTACCTGTTCGCCATGTCGCTGCTGGCGATGCTGTCGGGAATCCTCAATTCCCTGCGCCGCTATTTCCTCGCCGCGCTCGCCCCCGTCCTGCTCAACGCGCTGATGATCCTCGCGCTCATCGGCGCGCGCAACGCCGGCGCCGACGCCGCGGCCACCGGGCTGTGGCTGTCATGGGGCGTCATGGTCTCCGGCTTCGCCCAGGTGGCGCTGGCCTGGTGGGGCGTCCGGCGGGAAGGTTTCTCCATCGGCTTGCGCCTGCCGCGACTGACGCCCGGCGTGAAGCGCCTGGTGGTGCTGATGGGGCCGGCCGTGGTCACCGGCGGCGTCACCCAGATCAATCTCCTCGTCGGCCAGATCATTGCGTCGGCGCAGGATGGCGCCATCGCCCTGCTCAACTATGCCGACCGCATCAACCAGCTGCCGCTCGGCGTCATCGGGGTGGCGATCGGCGTGGTGCTGTTGCCGGAACTGTCCCGCGCCCTCAAGGCCGGCGACAGCCGCGAGGCCCAGCACCTGCAGAACCGCAGCCTCGAATTCGGCCTCGCCCTCACCCTGCCGGCCGCCGCCGGGCTGATGGTCTTTCCCGGCCCCATCGTCGCCCTCATCTACGAGCGTGGCGCCTTCACGCCGGAGACGACGGCGATGACATCGGCCGCGCTCGCCGCGTTTGCCTCCGGCCTGCCGGCCTACGTGCTGGCCAAGGTGTTCCAGCCCGCCTATTTCGCCCGTGAGGACACGCGGACGCCGCTGTGGTTCTCCGTCGTCAACGTCGCCGTCAACATCGCGCTGAGCCTGGTGTTCTTCCCCGTCTACGGCCACGTGGCGATCGCCGCGGCGACCTCGGTCGGCGCATGGGTCAACGCGGTGCTTCTGGCGCTCGGCCTGTGGTCGCATGGCCACTACCGCCCGTCGCCCGAAACGGTGCGCCGCGTCGTCATGATCATCCTGTCCACATCCGTCATGGCGGTGGTGCTGTGGGGGATGGCCTCGCTGCTTTCGGCCTGGCTGGCCGGTTCGTTCTGGGTGCGCCTGGTCACCACCACCGCGATCATCATCGTGGCAGCGCTCGTCTATTTCGCCGCCGCCATCCTGTCCGGCGGCCTCGACCGTTCCGAGATCGCCCGCCTGGCGCGCCGCCGGCGCGCGAAAGGCTGAGGGCGCCGGTGCCATTGTGCGCCGACGCCGACGCCGCTACACCGTCCTGACGCCCCTTGGAGCCGCGCATGAGCCTTTCGGTCGCTGTCCAGATGGACCATATCGCCACGATCAACATCGCCGGCGACACCACCTTCGCGCTGGCGCTGGAGGCGCAGCGGCGCGGACATCGCCTGGTGCACTACACGCCGGACCGCTTGAGCCTCGAGGGTGGCCGGGTCTTTGCCCGCGTCGAGGAATTGCGGGTCCGTGATGAGCGGGGCGCGCATTTCACCCTGGGTGACCCGGTGCGCACCGACCTGTCGGAGATGGACGTGGTGCTGCTGCGCCAGGATCCGCCCTTCGACATGGCCTACATCACCACGACGCATGTGCTCGAACGCGTCCACCCGCGCACGCTGGTCGTCAACGATCCGATGTGGGTGCGCAACAGCCCGGAAAAGATCTTCGTCATGGAGTTCCCGGACCTGATGCCGGAGACGCTCATCACCCGCGATCCCGCCGAGATCGCCGCCTTCCGCCAGGCCCACCGCGACGTCATCGTCAAGCCGCTCTACGGCAATGGCGGCGCCGGGGTGTTCCACCTGCGCGAGGACGACCGCAACCTCGCCTCGCTGCTGGAAATGTTCGGGCAGATGTTCCGCGAGCCGATCATCGTGCAGCGCTACCTCAAGGATGTGCGCACGGGCGACAAGCGCATCATCCTGGTCGACGGCGAGCCCGTCGGCGCCATCAACCGCGTTCCCGCCGACAATGAGGCGCGCTCCAACATGCATGTCGGCGGCCGCGCCGAACGGACCGGGCTGACCGACCGCGAGCGCGAGATCTGCGAACGCATCGGGCCGGAACTGCGCCGGCGCGGCTTCCTGCTCGTCGGCATCGACGTGATCGGCGGCCTGATGACGGAAATCAACGTCACCTCGCCGACGGGCGTGCGCGAGGTCGCCCGTTTCGGCGGCGCCGACATCGCCGCTTTGTTCTGGGACGCGGTGGAGCGCAAGCGCGGCTGACGGCCGCGTTTTGTTCCGGCCTTGCCACCGCTCGCAACCCGGCTGCAACCGGGGCGGTTGTATGTTCCTGAAATGTTCTTGACTTGCACGGGAATCTCTGGTTGCAATGCAACCGGCCGCTCGCGGGGATGTGGAGTGGCGCAGGGGATGAGCCGCCATGGTGTCGAAAGTCTCGACCGTCGCCTTTCACGGGATTGAAGCCGTTCCGGTCGACGTGCAGGTGATGGTCGCGCCGGGCAAGGTCGGCATGCAGATCGTCGGCCTGCCCGACAAGGCGGTGGCCGAAAGCCGCGAGCGCGTGCAGGCCGCGCTGCACGCCTCCGGACTGTCGATGCCGCCGAAGAAGGTCACGGTCAACCTGGCGCCGGCCGACCTGCCGAAGGAAGGCAGCCACTATGATCTGCCGATCGCGCTCGGCCTCATGGCCGCGCTCGGCGCCATCCCCGCCGATGCGCTCGCCGCCTACGCGGTGGTCGGCGAATTGTCGCTCGACGGCACCATCGCCGATGTCGCCGGCGTTCTGCCGGCCGCGATCGGCGCCAACGCCATGGGCAAGGGGCTGATCTGCCCTTCCGGGTGCGGGCCGGAGGCGGCCTGGGCCGGCGAGGAGATCGACATTCTCGCCCCGCGCAGCCTGATTGCCGTCGCCAACCATTTCCGCGGCACGCAGGTCATGTCGCGGCCGACGCCCTCGGTGCGCCTGCCCGGCGGCGTTCAGCCGGACCTTGCCGACGTCAAGGGCCAGGAGAGCGCCAAGCGGGCGCTGGAGGTCGCCGCCGCCGGCGGCCACAACATGCTTCTGGTCGGACCGCCGGGGTCGGGAAAATCCATGCTGGCGCAGCGCCTGCCGTCGATCCTGCCGCCATTGACGCCGAAGGAACTGCTCGAAGTGTCGATGATCGCCTCCATGGCCGGCGAACTGCAGGGCGGACGGCTGACCGACCGGCGTCCGTTCCGGGCGCCGCATCATTCCGCCTCGATGGCGGCGATGGTCGGCGGCGGCATGCGCGCCCGGCCGGGCGAGGTGTCGCTCGCCCACAATGGCGTGCTCTTTCTCGACGAATTTCCCGAATTCTCGCCCGCGGTGCTGGATTCGCTGCGCCAGCCGCTCGAGGCCGGCGAGTGCCTGATTGCCCGCGTCA
>JBATNB010000209.1:0-2300 GCA_049290135.1 Rhizobiaceae bacterium | reverse complement strand
TGGCAGGCCTGGGCCGGCGGCGCGGAGCGGCTTCACGCCGACGCGGCGCGCGCCGACTGGACCGCCGTCAGCGCCATCGCCGCCGGGTTCTTGCTGCAGATCCTGTTCATCGAGCCGCTCGGGTTCGTCGTGTCGTCGACCCTGCTGTTCGGCGCCGTCGCCTGGGGGTTCGGATCGCGGCGCGCCGTGCCGACGCTGGCGTGGGGGTTCGGCCTGTCGTTGACCGCCTACCTCGTGTTCACGCGCCTGCTGAACCTGCAATTGCCGGCCGGCATTCACAAGGGACTGTTCTGACATGGATGCGTTCGCTGGCCTGATGCAGGGGTTTGCCACCGCGCTCACGCCGGTCAATCTGGGTTGGTCCCTGCTGGGCGTCACCCTCGGCACGCTGATCGGCATCCTGCCCGGCATTGGCCCGGCGCTCACCATCGCGCTGCTGCTGCCGGTCACCGGCAAGCTCGATCCGACCGGCGCGTTCATCATGTTCGCCGGCCTGTACTACGGGGCCATGTACGGGTCGTCCACGACGTCGATCCTCCTCAACACGCCGGGCGAATCCGGATCGATCATCACCGCTGTCGAGGGCAACGTCATGGCGCGCAAGGGGCGCGGCGCGGCGGCGCTCGCCACGGCGGCGATCGGGTCGTTCATCGCCGGCACCATCGGCACGGTCCTCCTGACCTTCCTGGCGCCGGTCTTCGTCAAGCTGGCGCTGCGGTTCGGCCCGGCGGAATATTTCGGCCTGATGGTGTTCGCCTTCACCGCCGCCTCGGCGCTGCTGGGCGCATCGCTGTCCAAGGGGGTTGTCAGCCTGATCCTCGGCCTGACGATCGGCCTGGTCGGCATCGACCAGTTGACCGGCCAGCCGCGCCTGCATTTCGGAGTTCCCGCGCTGCTCGACGGCATCGACATCGTGGTCGTCGCCGTCGGCCTGTTCGCCGTCGGCGAGGCACTGCACATCGCCTCGCGTCCGGACCTGCGCGAATCCGTCATCAGCCCGGTCAAGGGTTCCCTGTTCATGACGGCGGAGGAATGGCGCCGGTCGTGGAAGCCGTGGCTGCGCGGCACCGCCCTCGGGTTTCCCTTCGGCGTGCTGCCGGCCGGCGGAACCGAGATCCCGACTTTCCTGTCCTACTTCATGGAGAAGAAGATCTCGCGCAAGCCGGAGGAATTCGGCCACGGGGCCATCGAGGGCGTGGCCGGGCCGGAAGCGGCGAACAATGCCGCGGTCGCCGGTGTGCTCGTGCCGCTGTTGACCCTCGGCCTGCCGACATCGGCAACCGCCGCGATCCTGCTCGTCGCCTTCCAGCAATACGGGCTGCAACCCGGTCCGCAATTGTTCACCAATTCCGGGCCGCTGGTCTGGGGCCTGATTGCCAGCCTCTATCTCGGCAATGTGATGCTGCTCATCCTCAACCTGCCGCTGGTCGGTCTGTGGGTGCGCCTGCTGTCGATCCCGGCACCGCTGCTCTATGGCGGGATCATGGTGTTCTCGTCGCTCGGCGTCTACGGACTGAACCGGTCGGTGGTGGATTTGGTGATCCTGTTCGTGGTCGGCTTCGTCGGCTTCCTGATGCGCCGCTACGGCTTTCCTATCGCGCCGGTGATCATCGGCCTCATCCTCGGACCGTTGGCGGAGGAACAATTCCGCCGCGCGCTGATGATCAGCCAAGGCGATGCCAGCGTGTTCTTCACCCACCCGCTGGCGCTGTTCTTCCTCCTGGCGGCGGCAGCGGTCTTCCTGTTCCCGTTGCTGATGCGCCGCCTGTTCGCGCGCCAGATCGGCGCCGCCTGAGCACCGTCGGTCAGATCGGGTCCATCGCGCCGGCGTTGCGCTGCAACCGCCGCACCAGCGCGGCGTCGGGCGACACGCCGAGACGCGCCGCCTTCTCCGCCGATGCCGCCTTCGTACGGCCGGGAATATGGACCCCGTATCCGTCCAGCCGTGCGATTTGCTCGGCCAGGCGTTTGGAGAAACCCGGTGCGAGCGCCTCCGGATCGATGGCAATGATGAAGAGCCCGGTGCCAGGCGACTGGTCGCCCGAAAGGATCGACGGCGCGTCGAGCGACCAGTTGGCGCCCGAGAGCCCGGCGGAAAGCACCTCGACCATCAGCGCCACATTGGCGCCGCGCGCGCCGCCGAAGGCGAGCAGCGCACCCTCCATCGCCGCCTTGGGGTCGGTGGTCGGCTTGCCGTCGCGGTCGATCGCCCAGCCCTGCGGCAGCACCTGCCCGGCGCTCGCGGCGGCCCGCACGTTGACGAACGCGGTGGCCGAGGAGGACTGGTCGATCAGCAGCGG
>JBATNB010000208.1:0-3455 GCA_049290135.1 Rhizobiaceae bacterium | reverse complement strand
GCGTGATGAAGCGCGCGACGCGCGCATCGCCGTGCCGGCGCATCATGGCGCGCGCCACCAGCCCGCCCATCGAATGGGTGACGAGGGCCACCTGCCGCGCCCCGGTTTCCTCCAGCAGATCGGCGATTCGCCGGTCGAGATTGTCGGCGAGTTCCTCGATGCCGGTGATGGGCGATTCGAGCGTGATGGTGGCCACCGCATGGCCGCGTTCGCGCAACCTGGCGCGGAACCACCACCAGTAGCCGCGATTGCACATGTAGCCATGCACAAGCAGCACCGGAACGTCCCCGGGCTTCAGGCGCCCGACGGCATCCGACCCCATCCACAGCCGCTCGAACGGCTGAATGAACACATAGAACAGCACCAGCGCGGCATATTCCCCGGCGATGCCGGCGAAGCTCAACGCCCGCACGCCGGCGGGACGTTCGCCGGCATTGGCCTGGGCGATGGCGTAGGACAGGAGAAGCACGGCGGCCAGGACCGCCAGGAACGCGACAACCACGATCAGCGTCGCGCCGACCGCCCCGCTGGTTGCCAGATGACGCGGCCAGGCCATCACCATGAGCAGGGCGGCAACGAGCAGGATGAAGCGAAGGGCCCAGGCAAGCATGGTGGCAATCCCGTTTCGCGCCATTCTACGCGTTCCGCGCACCCGCCGCCAGCGCGGTCGATCGCGGCTTGCCGGGCGGTTCGATACGCTATATTCGGTTGAATATAGCGTGGATATCGACCGTGGCCGCCCTTCGCACTTCCGTCCTTGCCGCTTTTCTTGCCGTCGCGCTGCCGACGCTCGCCGCCGCGGATCAGGCGCAGGTGGCGGTGGCGGCCAATTTTGCGACGGTCGCCGAAAAGCTGGCCCGGGAGTTCAAGGCCGCCACCGGCCACGAGATTTCGCTGACCACGGGTTCGACCGGCAAGCTCTATGCCCAGATCGCCGCCGGGGCGCCGTTCGATGCGCTGCTGTCGGCGGACGCCGCCGCGCCGGAACGACTGGAGAAAGAAGGGCTGGCCGTGGCCGGGACGCGTTTCACCTATGCCACGGGGCGGCTTGCGCTCTGGAGCATCGATCCGGCGCTGATCGGGCCGGACCCTGTGGCGACGCTTGCCGATGCGCGCATCCTTCACCTCGCGCTCGCCAACCCGGAGCTTGCGCCCTATGGCGCGGCGGCGAAGGCCGTTCTTCAAACGCTCGGCGTGTATGACGCGGTGAAAGGCAGGATCGTCATGGCCGAGAATATCGGCCAGACTCATGCCATGGTGAAATCGGGCGCCGCATCGGCCGGTTTCGTGGCGGCGTCGGCGCTTGCCGGCGACGATTCGGGATCGCGCTGGGACGTGCCGCGCGAACTGCATCCGCCGATCCGCCAGGACGCGGTACTTCTTGCCCACGGTGAGGAAAACCGGGCGGCCAGGGGCTTCCTTGCGCATCTGGCCGGGGCGCAGGCCCAAACGGCCATCATCGCGGCCGGATACGGGACACCATGATGGCCTGGCCGGACCTTGCGCCGCTCTGGCTCACGCTGCGCCTGGCCGCCACGGTGACAGTCATCCTGGCGGTCATCGGCACGCCGCTGGCATGGTGGCTGGCGCGCACCCGCAGCCGCGTGAAACCGGTGATCGAGGCGCTGACCGCCATGCCGCTGGTGCTGCCGCCGACGGTGCTCGGCTTCTACATGCTGGTGCTGCTGGCCCCGGCCGCCCCGGCCGGCAAACTGTGGCTCGACCTGTTCGGCGCGCCGCTGCTGTTTTCCTTCGCCGGCCTCGTGGTCGCCTCGGTCATCTATTCGCTGCCCTTCACCGTGCAGCCGCTGCAGGCGACGTTCGAGGCGGTCGGGCGCGAACCGCTCGAAGCGGCGGCCACGCTCGGCGCCTCGCCGCTCGATGCCTTCTTTACCGTGGCTTCGCCGCTGGCGCTTCGCGGCTATGTCACCGCCACGGCGCTGACCTTCGCCCACACGATCGGCGAGTTCGGCGTGGTGCTGATGGTCGGCGGCAACATTCCCGGCCAGACCAAGGTGATCTCGATTGCCATCTACGAACATGTCGAGACCATCCGTTACGGCGAAGCCAATGCGCTGGCGCTGATCCTCGTCGCCTTCTCGTTCGCCGTGCTGTTCCTCGTCTACGGTGTGAACCGCCGGCGGGGCCGCGGGGTTGCCTAGATGGCGAACGGGCTCGATCTCGATCTTTCGTTCTCCGCCGGGCCTTTCACGCTGGCCGTGAAGGAGCACATCGTGCTTGAGGGGATCACCGGGCTTTTCGGTGCATCGGGCAGCGGCAAGAGCACGCTGCTGCGCATCCTGGCCGGCCTGGAGACGCGGGCGCGCGGGCGGATCGCCTTCAATGGAACGGTCTGGCAGGACGGGCGGCGCATCGTTCCGGCGCACCGGCGCCGGGTGGGCATGGTCTTCCAGGACGGCCGGCTGTTTTCCCACCTCGATGTGCGCGGCAACCTTGCCTACGGCCGCAAGCGCGCGGCGGAAACGCGGTTCGGGTTCGACCAGGTGGTGGACGCGCTCGATCTCTCGCCGCTGCTTGGGCGGCGCACCCATGCGATGTCGGGCGGGGAGCGCCAGCGCGTGGCGATCGGGCGCGCCCTGCTCGCCGCGCCGACGCTGCTCTTGCTCGACGAGCCGCTGTCGGCGCTGGACGAGGGCCGGAAGGGCGAGATCCTGCCCTATCTGGAACGGCTGCGCGACGATTTCGCCCTGCCGATGATCCATGTCAGCCATTCGGCGGCTGAAATGGCGCGTCTGGCCGGGACGGTCGTCGTTCTCGACAATGGCCGCATCACGGCGCGCGGCACGGCCTCGGACGTCATCGGCCGCCCCGACCTGCTGGGCGCCGGCGAATCGGCGGAGGCCGGCGCCGTCATCGAACTCGCGGTCAGGCGCCAGCTCGACGATGACGGGCTTACGGAACTCGCCTCGCGCGGCGGGCAGTGGCTGCTGCCACGGGTGGCCGCGCTCCCCGGCGCGACGATCCGGGCGCATGTGCGCGCCCGCGACGTGATGATCGCGACCGTCAGGCCGGAAGGCATCTCCGCCCTCAATGTCATTTCCGGCCGGATCGGCGCGCTGGACGAACCCGGCGACGGCAATGTGCTGGTGCGGATCGACTGCGCCGGCGACACTATCCTTTCCCGCGTGACGCGCCATTCGACCGCCCGGCTTGGCCTGCATCCCGGCATGGCCGTCTTTGCCATCATCAAGGCGGTATCGTTCGACCGGGCCGGCGCGCCCGCTGACGGCGGACCCCCGGCATGATCCGCGTCAGCCTCAGGCTCGACTTCGACCAGGGGCGGCTTGGGCCCGGCAAGATCGCGCTTCTGGAACAGATCGCCGAGACCGGCTCGATCTCCGCCGCCGCGCGCGCGCTGGCGATGTCTTACAAACGGGCCTGGGATCTGGTCGAGGCGGTGAACCGCGTCTTTCCCGAACCGCTGGTGTCCACGC
>JBATNB010000207.1:0-1632 GCA_049290135.1 Rhizobiaceae bacterium | reverse complement strand
GCCCCGAAACGCATGGTCCCCGGCGCGAGCCGGCGCTCCAGCGCGTCCAGCAGGTCGGCCCGGTGGATGGTCAGTTGCGGTGCGCCATAGCGTTCCTCGGCAGCCGTGCTCATCGGCAGGCGCGAGGTTTCCTCGCCCGTGTCCCACATCCGGCTGATGCGGTGGGTGGGACGGGCGGCATTGGCGCGAAGCGCCTCGCCGACGCCGAGGCGGTCGAGCGCATGCACCGCGTTGGGGGTGAGATTCACATCCGCGCCGACCCGCCCGAGCTTCCCGGCCTGTTCGAACATGCTGACGTCATGGCCCTGGGCCTGCAATGCAATGGCCGCGGCCATGCCGCCAACGCCGCCGCCGCAAATTCCGATCTTGAGCCCAGGCATGCGAGTTCTCCTTGTTGTTTGGTTCGTAATCGCCGACGCGTTCAGACGTAGGTGTAGCCGAAGGACAGGCCGAACCGGCTTTCCCTCAGGGGTTCGTTGCCGTCCTGCGCCCCGCGCAACCAGAGTCTTCCGTGGATCTGCGTGTCGGCGAAATCCGATGGCGATCCGAAGCTGGCCGCGTTGGCCCAGAACCCGCCCAGGCATTCGGTCCCCGAGAAGTCGGCGCCCTCGGCGAAATCGGTCTGGTCCAGCGAAAGGTTGCCGTAGCAAGTCATCCCGGTCATGGAGGCGGGGGCGGCAAACCGGGCGCGATCGAGGCGTGCGATGCCTCGGAACTCGGCCCCGGCGAATGAGGCGGATTTTTCAAACAGGCAGTCCTCGAACCGGGCGTCGTTGACGAAAAGCGCGTTAGCGACGTCCAGCCCGCCTTCAAAGGTGCAGTTTCCGAACCAGGCCAGTCCGTCAAACCGGGCGCCCTTCGCGTTCACCTTCGCGGCAAAGTGGCTGCCGCGAAGATCGAAACCGCCGAGCGCCAGGCCGGCTAGATCAAGCGGTTCCTCGATCCGGAGGCCGCGCAAATCCGCCGCCCGCCCGTGCACCCAGGGTTGCGCCAATCGTTCGCGAAGGTCACTCGCGCGCATCAGTCGGCCGTCGCAAGCACGGATTCGGCCAGACCGACAACCGTTTCGGCCCAGGGAAGCGCCAGATCCTCGGGCAGGTCGCCGCCGGACGCATCGTGGGTGACCCGCTCGCCGAGCATGGTGGCGCCTGCCTGCGACATCAGCGCCTCCATGCGCTTGCCGCCGAAGTTGAAGGTTTCGGGATATTCGCTGTCGCCCATGCCGAAGACCGCGAACAGCACGCCGCCGAGATCGGGAGCCGCGTCCATGCGTTCGGCAAAGGGCTTGGCCGACGCCGGCAGTTCGCCGTCGCCATAGGTGGAGCAGACGAAGATATGAAGCGTGCCGGCGACGAGATCGCCCGGGTTCACATCCTTGAGGTTGGTGACGCTGGTGTCGTGGGCGGACAGGTGCGACGCGATATCCTCGGCCAGCATTTCGGCGTTGCCGGTCTCGGTGCCATAGAGAATGGCGATCTTCATGCGGGGTCTCCGGTCTGGCGGGCGATGGACAGCATGCGGGCGCGGCTTGCGATCTTGCGGCGGCAGCGGTCGGGCGGGCAATTTTCGCGTTCGGCCGCGTCAATGCGCTGCCAGCCGGCGTAGTCGACCGCCCGCGGCAGCCGCTGGGCG
>JBATNB010000206.1:0-5464 GCA_049290135.1 Rhizobiaceae bacterium | reverse complement strand
GCGCCTGGTCGTTCGATCCCCTGACGCCGGGCTACGCCCACGCCTCGTTTCCCTCCGGTCACGCCACGACCGTCGGCGCGCTTGCAATCCTGGCCATGATGGCCTGGCCGAGGCATCGCGCCGCCATCGCGGTGCTGATGGTGCTGGCCGGCCTGACGCGGGTTCCCGCGCTGGCGCATTATCCGTCCGACGTGGCGGCCGGGCTTTTCGTCGGCATCGCCGTCACGGTTGCGATGGCGCGCGGCGCGGCGGCGCGCGGACTGGCGGGCCTGCGACGCAGGGAAGGGGAGATGCTGCCGTTTTTCAACGGCACAAAGCCGGTGGGAACCCGGTTTTGGCGGACTTGACCTTGGCCGTAGTTTCGCATTCGATAGCGCCACCAGGGGAGAGCCCGGGCCGGAGAAGCGCGTTGGCGCCACGGCGGCGGGCAGGGTTCTTCAGGGAAGAGGCGCACTCCGGCGCCGCAACAAGAAGGTCAAGACCATGAACAAAGCCAAACTGCCGGGCGTGATTGCCGCCGCGGCCTTTGCCCTTTCCGCTTCAGTGGCCGGCGCCGCGACGCTTGACGACGTCAAGGCCAAGGGCTTCGTCCAATGCGGCGTGTCGACCGGCCTCGCCGGCTTCTCCAACCCCGACGACAAGGGCGAGTGGAGCGGGCTCGACGCCGATTTCTGCCGCGCGGTCGCAGCCGCCGTCTTCGGTGACGGCTCGAAGGTCAAGTACACGGCGCTGTCGGCCAAGGAGCGCTTCACCGCGCTGCAGTCGGGCGAAGTCGATGTCCTGTCGCGCAACACGACCTGGACCATCAGCCGCGACACCTCGCTCGGCCTCGATTTCCGCGCCGTGACCTACTATGACGGCCAGGGCTTCATGATCAATTCCAAGAAGCTGTCGGGCATCACCTCGGCGCTGCAATTGTCCGGCGCCTCCGTCTGCGTCCAGACCGGCACCACGACCGAGCTGAACCTGGCCGACTACTTCAAGGCCAACAAGATGGAATACAACCCCGTCGTCTTCGAGAAGCTCGAGGAAGTGAACGCGGCGTACGATTCCGGCCGCTGCGACGTCTACACCACCGACCAGTCGGGCCTTTACGCCATCCGCCTGTCGCTCACCAATCCGGCCGACCACGCGGTTCTGCCGGAGATCATCTCCAAGGAGCCGCTCGGCGCCGGCGTGCGCCAGGGCGACAACCAGTGGGCCGACATCGTGTCGTGGACGCATTACGCGCTCGTGACCGCCGAGGAACTCGGCATCACCCAGGCCAACGTCGAGGAGATGAAGGCCTCCGCCAGCCCCGAGATCAAGCGCGTTCTCGGCCAGGAAGCCGACACCAAGATCGGAACCGATCTCGGCGTGTCGAACGACTGGGTCGTCAACATCGTCAAGGCCGTGGGCAACTACGGCGAAATGTTCGAGCGCAATGTCGGCGAGGGTTCGCCGCTCAAGATCGCCCGCGGGCTGAACGCCCTGTGGTCGAAGGGCGGCCTGCAATACGCCCCTCCGATCCGCTGACCTCGTGATCCGGCGGGAGGCGGCCGACCGGCCGCCTCCCGCGCAATCGGAGGTACCGACATGTCATCGATCCAGGCCGAGCGTCCGGGCGCCGGACGCCGAACCAACCCGCTTTACGATCCGAAAACACGCGGCATCGTGTTCCAGGTCGTCGTGTTCACGCTCGTCCTGCTGTTTTTCTGGTGGATCTCGGTCAACACCATCGAGAATTTGCAGCGGTCTAAGATCGCCTCGGGGTTCGGCTTCCTGAACGGCCGGGCCGGGTTCGATGTGTCCGACTCGCTGATCGCCTTCGACAGCGATTCGACTTACGGCCGCGCGCTCATCGTCGGCATTCTCAACACCATCCTGGTTGCCGGGCTCGGCATCGTCACCGCCACGATCGTCGGCTTCCTCGTCGGCGTTGGCCGCCTGGCGCGCAACTGGCTCGTACGCAAGCTGTGCACGGTCTATGTCGAAATCTTCCGCAACATCCCGCCGCTGCTGGTGATCTTCTTCTGGTATTTCGGCGTGTTGTCGGTGCTGCCGCTGCCTCGCGACAGCATCGCGCTGCCGTTCGGGTCCTTCCTGAATTCGCGCGGGTTCTTCCTGATCAAGCCGATCTGGGGGACGGGCGCCTGGCTGATACCGGTGGCGCTGGGGGTGGCGATCCTGTTCGCCGCCTATGTCGGCCGCGCCGCGCGGAAACGCCAGGAGGCCACCGGACAGCAATTCCCGGTGTTCTGGACCACCGTGGCGCTGATCGTCGGCCTGCCGTTCATGGCGTTCGCCGCGACCGGGTTCCCGCTGACCTTCGAGTATCCCGTGCTCGGCACCTTCAACCTCCAGGGCGGCATGCAGATCAAGCCGGAATTCCTGGCGCTCTACCTGGCGCTGTCGTTCTACACGGCCGCCTTCATCGCCGAGATCGTGCGCGGCGGCATTATCGGCGTCTCCAAGGGCCAGACCGAGGCGTCCTACGCGCTCGGGCTCCGGCCGTCGCCGACATTGCGGCTCGTCATCGTGCCGCAGGCCATGCGCATCATCATCCCGCCGCTGACGAGCCAGTATCTCAACCTGACCAAGAACTCCTCGCTCGCCATCGCCATCGGCTACCCCGACCTTGTCGCCATCGGCGGCACGATCCTCAACCAGACCGGCCAGTCGATCGAGGTCGTGGCCATCTGGATGGCGATCTACCTCGGCCTGAGCCTGGCCACCTCGGCATTCATGAACTGGTTCAATGCACGCATGGCGCTGGTGGAGCGGTAAGATGAGCGACTTCGCCTTTGTCCGCCAGGAATTCACGCCGTCGCTGCCGCCGCCGCGCAGCGAACGTGGCGCCGTGCACTGGTTGCGCGCCAACCTGTTCGCCTCGGCCAGCGACACGGTCCTCACCGTGCTGGCCTTCCTGTTCCTGGCCTGGGCGCTGCCGCCATTGCTGCAATGGGCGTTCCTGAACGCGCAGTGGACCGGCACCGACCGTTCGGTCTGCGCGACCGTGGCGCAGGGCGGCGTGCAGCCAGATGGCTGGGCCGGCGCCTGCTGGGCCTTCGTCGGCTCGAAATTCCAGCAATTCATCAGCGGCCGCTATCCGATCGACGAACGCTGGCGCGTCTGGCTCGTGGCGGCGTTGTTCTTCGCGCTGCTGATCCCGCTGCTCATCCCGAAGATCCCGGCCAAGGGCTGGAATGCGCTGCTGTTTTTCGGCGTCTTCCCGGTCGTGGCCTATCTGCTGCTGCTCGGCGGCAATTTCGGCCTGACGTTCGTGGAAACCCCGCTCTGGGGCGGGCTGATGGTGACCCTGGTCCTGTCGTTCGTCGGCATTGCCGTGTCGCTGCCGCTCGGCATCCTGCTCGCGCTCGGCCGCCGCTCGCGCATGCCGGTGGTCAAGGTCCTGTCGGTGGCGTTCATCGAGACGGTGCGCGGCGTGCCGCTGGTGACGGTGCTGTTCATGGCGTCGGTCATGCTGCCGCTGTTCCTGCCGCCGGGCACGACCTTCGACAAGCTCATGCGCGCGATCATCGGCGTGGCGCTGTTTGCCTCCGCCTACATGGCCGAAGTGGTTCGCGGCGGGCTCCAGGCCATCCCGAAGGGCCAGTACGAGGCGGCTGACGCGCTGGGGCTGAACTTCTTCCAGAAGATGGTCTTCATCGTGCTGCCGCAGGCGCTGAAGCTGGTCATCCCCGGCATCGTCAATTCCTTCATCGGCCTCTTCAAGGATACCAGCCTGGTCTACATCATCGGCATGTTCGACCTGCTCGGCATCGTCCGCCAGAACTTCTCCGATCCGTCCTGGGCGACGGTGCAGACGCCGGCCACCGGCCTCGTCTTCGCCGCCTTCGTCTTCTGGATCTTCTGCTTCTCCATGTCCCGGTATTCGCAGTTCGTCGAACGGCGTCTCGACACCGGCCACAAACGATAGGGATTCCCATGAGCACGCACGAGCAGCACCACGCCGCCTCGCACGCCTCGAGCACCGATGTCGCCATCGAAATGAACGGCGTGCACAAATGGTATGGCGAGTTCCATGTGCTCAAGGACATCAATCTGCGGGTCATGCGCGGCGAGCGCATCGTCGTGTGCGGGCCGTCGGGTTCCGGCAAGTCGACGATGATCCGCTGCATCAACCGGCTGGAGGAGCACCAGCAGGGCAAGATCGTCGTCGACGGCATCGAACTGACCGACGATTTGAAGAAGATCGACGAGATCCGCCGCGAAGTCGGCATGGTGTTCCAGCACTTCAACCTGTTTCCGCATCTGACGATCCTGGAAAACTGCACGCTGGCGCCGATCTGGGTGCGCAAGATGCCGAAGAAGCAGGCCGAGGAAGTGGCCATGCAATATCTCAAGCGCGTGAAGATCCCCGAGCAGGCCGCCAAATATCCCGGCCAGCTCTCCGGCGGTCAGCAGCAGCGCGTCGCCATCGCGCGCGCCCTGTGCATGAACCCGCGGGTGATGCTGTTCGACGAGCCGACCTCGGCGCTCGATCCGGAAATGATCAAGGAAGTGCTCGACACGATGGTCGACCTCGCCGAGGAAGGCATGACCATGCTGTGCGTGACGCACGAGATGGGCTTTGCCCGCCAGGTCGCCGACCGGGTCATCTTCATGGACCAGGGGCAGATCGTCGAACAGAACACGCCGGAGAAGTTCTTCGACAATCCGCAGCACGAGCGGACCAAGCTGTTCCTCAGCCAGATCCTGCACTGACCACGCGGTCAGGCCGAAACGAACGGGGCGCCGCGAGGCGCCCCTTCGCATTGGCCGGGCAAAAAGGGCTCAGCCGGCCTTGACCTCGACCTTGCGCGCCCTGGGTTTTTCGACCTCGGGCCGCGGCGCGGCGACGGTCAGCACACCCTTTTCAAGCTTGGCCACGACCTTGTCCGGATCGGGTTCGAAGCCGAGCGGCACGACCCGCCTGAGCGCGCCAAAGGTGCGCTCGACGCGATGCCACTCCTTGTCGCCATCCTCGGTTTCGGTTTTCTTCTCGGCCGCGATGACCAGAGCCGGGCCATCGAGCGTGACGGTGACATCACCGGGCTCGACACCCGGCAACTCCGCCTTGACGGTGACGCCGGCACCGGTCTCGGCCACATCGACGGCGAAATCGGCACCACCGAACATTGCGGGCATCCGCGTCATCGGCATGTCATTGAAGAAGTTGGCGAACAGATCGTCCATCTGCGTCCGCAGACGTCCGAACAGATCGACAGGTTGGATGGTCTGATTGGCGGGAGTCTTGACTATCTTGTTCATCGTTCCCTCCTTCGGCGGGATTTGAACGGGCATACCTTAGCAGATGCTGCTCAATGCGCCTTGATGGGGGTCAAAACGGCTCACGCCGCGGCGTCGAAGCCGTAGAGCCAGTCGAGCGAGGCGGCGAGCCGCTCGTTGCCGAGCGCGGCGAGCACGAGGTCGCGGCCGATCGCCACCGGGCCGAAGGCGTGCCAGGCGAAATGATTGAAGG
>JBATNB010000205.1:0-5937 GCA_049290135.1 Rhizobiaceae bacterium | reverse complement strand
TCGCCCGCCCGAGCCCGCGCGCGGCGCCGGTGACGAGTATGGTGCGGCCGGCCAGCATCATTCCGCCGCGACCTGCGCGAGTTCGCTGTCGATCTGCTCCTTGGCGGCGCGGGTCAGGATCTGGCGGATGCGCGACACGCCAAGGTCATGCTGATAGAGCATCTCGCGCTTGCGGGCGTCGTCAGGCATGCCTTCGAGCATGACCCGGTCCTGCTCGAGCACGTTCCAATGGCGCTCCTCCAGGGTGGCGCGGTAGAGGAACCGCCAGCTTTCGCGCGCCAGGCCCTCGACCTTCCGCATCCGCCAGAAGAAGACCTTGCACGTCTTTTCGTCGAGCGGGGCGCAGAAGCCGACGATGCGCATGTTGCCGCCGGGGCCGGCGGCCGCCGGATAGGGGATGTCGAGAAAGCAGTACATGCTGCCGGGTTCGACAACGAATTCCGACCAGTCGAAATTGTCTCCGACCTGGCCGACGCGGGTGACATGAAACCCCTTGTCGGTCTTGTCCAGCCGCATCAGGTCCTGCTTCGACCCGAAGGCGAGAGTGAAGCTCTCCGAATGCAGGTAACAGCCGTGCATGGGGTCGGCGAGATTGTCGAGCGCATAGCGGTAGTTCGTTTCCCAGACCGCGGTGCACAGGAATCCGGTCCAGGACGGATCGGTGAATTCGCGCGGCAACGCCAGCGGAGGCGGTTCGGGTTGGCTCTGGCTCGGGACATAGACGAACACGGCGTCATAGACCTCGGTCACCGCGAAGTGCTTCAAGGCCTTGCGGCCCTCAAGCGCGCATTCGGGCATGGCCGGCACGCGCACCACCACGCCTTCGCCATTCACCACCACGCCGTGGTAGCGGCAGCCGATATTGCCCTCGTGAACCTCGCCGTAGCTCAGGGGAGCGCCACGGTGGGGACAGAAATCCTCGATGCAGTTGATCTTTCCGTCCGCACCGCGCCAAAGGACAAGCTTCTGGCCGAGGAGCCTGGCCCCGTAGGGCATGGTCGATTTCACCTCGACCGACTTGGCGACCGGATACCACTGGCCGAGCAGGCCTGAATTCACGCGGTCTTCGATAAGGGATTTCCTGTCTACGGCGGTCATGAAATCTTCCTCTTGTCTCAATGGCCCGGCAAGTCCGGCGGTGTCGTCGGCGCGCGCAAGCCTAGCCGGCTGCCTTCGATCCGGTCGGACGCGGGATCTTCGAAACGGGGTGGTCGGGCGGATAGGTCGGCGTCACCGGCTTGGGATTGCCGATCATCACGCACATCAGCGCTTCCTCGATCCCCTCGTTGCGCACGCCCCGGTAGAGCCCGGGAGGAACCGAGATCAGGTCACGCTCGGTCAGCAGGACATCGAGTTCCTGGCCCTTGTGCTCGATGAAGAACCGCACCTTGTGGCCGCGCAGGACGAAGAAGATTTCCTCCGCGTCGCGGTGGATATGAAGCGGCCCCTCGGCGCCCGCCGGCAGGACCATGGTGGAAAAGGTGAAATGCTCGGCGGGAACCACATTCTCGTCGTCGAAAACGCCGGTGGCGCCGGTGCCGACATAGCGCATCTGCGCCCGGCGGTATTTCGGGTCATGGTCGGCCTGGAACTTGAGCGCGTCCCAATCCAGCGTGCGCGTCGAATAGCGGGCCACGCGGCTTTCCATCCACTGGCCGAGGGTTTTCCCCTCGGGGATGACCACGTCCTCCGGTTCGACGGAGGGGAATTTCATCGGTGCTGTAACCATCGTTCGCTCCTGTGGTACGCGGGGTCTGCCGTGGCGCCGGCTCAGCCATGCGCCTTGGGGATGTAGTGAAGCAGGCGTTCTTCGATCGCGACGACGACCGAATAGAGGGCGATGCCGATCAGGGTCAGCAGAATGATCGCGTTGAAGACCATCGCGGCATTCGCCTGGCCGGAGCCATAGGAAATCAGGAACCCCAATCCGGTGTTGCCGCCGACCAGTTCGCCCACCGTCACGCCGATGACAGCCAGGGTGGACGCAATGCGCAGTCCGGCCAGAAGCGCGGGGAGGGTCGAGGGGAACTCGATCTTGAGGAAAATCTGGAACCGCGAAAGCGAGTAGGCGCGCGCAAGGTTGATGGTGTCGCGATCGACGGTCTTCATCGCCTGCAGAACGTTGACCAGCACGGGGAAGAACACGATCAGCACGGTCACCAGCAGCTTGGGAATGGCGTTGAACCCGAACCACATGATGAACAGGGGTGCGAACGCCACCTTCGGCGCGATCTGCAGCGCCAGGATGTACGGCGACAGGACTTTTTCCCAGAAGGCCGACATGCCGAGCAGGTAGCCGATCAGCGCGCCAAGGACGCTTCCGATGCCGAAGCCGAGCGCGGTGTAGAGTGCCGTCGATCCCGTATGCCCGGCCAGATTCTCGTTCGACAGCATGCGGAAGGCTTCCTGCAGCGTCTGGCTGAATGTCGGGATGATGAATTTCGGAACGCCCAGCGCCGGGGGGACGACTTCCCAGAGCACGATGACGATCAGCAGGACCGCCACCGTCATCAGGTAATGGCCCGAGCGCGCAAGGTTCATTGTCTGGTCCCTTGGATGGAGGAAGGTCGGCGGCCCGGTGGCCGGGCCGCCAACAGGGGATCGATCAGTCGGCGACGAACGCGTTGGTGAACAGGTCTTCGACCGGAACGGCGGTCTGGACCAGGCCGTTGGCGAGATAGAAGTCCTGGACCTTCTTGATCCGCGCCGCGTCGAAGGTGCCGCGCTTCTGGCCCTCAGCCGCCGGATAGACCAGCGACACATATTCACGCATCACGCCCTCGATCATGCCTTCCTTGCCCGCATGCTGCGGGACCGCGGCGACGTAGTCCTTGGCGGCCTGCGCGGGATCGGCTTCGATATCGTCGATCGCCCGCAGGACGGCCTTGACGAAGCCGCGCACGACTTCGGGGCGCTCGGCGATGGTCTTGTCGGACGCGATGATTGCCTGCGCCATGGCGGGGAACAACTGGTCCACCGGCATGTGGCCGAGTTCGACACCGGCCGCGCGGATCGCTCCGCCCCATTCCGGGACGCCGGAGATCGCCTGCACATCGCCGGTGATCATCAGCTGGATCATTCCGGCCGCGCCGACCGCCTGGGCGTCGACATCGGCCTTGGTAAGACCCTGCGAGGCGAGCGCGCCGAGCAGGTTGTAGTAGGTGGTGTCCTGAAAGGCCAGGACGCCGATCTTCTTGCCCTTGAGGTCGGCGGGGCCGGTCGCACCGCTGTCCTTGCGCCAATAGAGCTGGGTCAGGCCACGGCCGCCAAGCAGCGCGACGCCGCGGACTTCCAGACCATTGGCGCGCACGATGATCGGCGTGTCGCCAATGCCGCCGCCAAGGTCGGCGTTGCCAACGGCAACCTGCGTCGCCACGTCGGCTCCGCCCTTGCCGACCTGGAACACGACCTCGAGCCCGGCCTCGGTGAAGTAGCCCTTGGCCTTGGCCAGTTGGAACGGCGCGAACGCCGGCAGAAAGTCAGGCGCGGGGAAGAGGTATGTCACCTTTTCCTGCGCGGCGGCACCAAGTCCGGACAATGCGACCATGGCTGCGGTGGCACATCCGATCAGAAGTTTCCTCATTTGGCAGTTCTCCCTTTGCTGGCCAAAAACAACCCTCAGGCGGTTCGTTCGTTGAGTTTCAGCAGCCCGAAGATCTCGGCGGCAAACCGTCCGACCTCCGGCATCTGTCGCCGCTTGAGAGGGTGATCCCGATTGGGAAGATCGATCTTGATTTCGCGGATGATCGTTCCGGGGCGCTCCGACATGACCAGCACGCGATCAGCCATGATCACGGCCTCGGAGAGGTCGTGGGTGATCAGCAGGGTCGTGATTCCGGCATCCCGTATGGTGCTGGCGAAACTGTCCTGGATGAGGAGCTTGGTCTGGGCATCAAGTGCCGAGAAGGGCTCGTCGAGAAGGATGATGTCCGGGTCGATTGCCAGCGTTCGCGCCAGGGCTGCGCGCTGGCGCATGCCGCCGGACAGCTGGTAGGGGTAGTGATGCTCGAAGCCGACGAGATGGCAGCGGTCCAGTTCGAACAGGGCGCGATCCCGCCGTTCATTCCTTGACACGCCGCGCGCTTCGAGCCCGAACTCGACGTTCTTCTGGATGGTTCTCCACGGCAGCAGCAGATCCTTCTGCAGCATGAACCCGACTTTCGGATTCGGCTTGGTGACCGGCTTGCCGCTGACCAGGACCTCGCCGGTGGTCGGCTGGTAAAGCCCCGCCGTCATGCTCAGAATTGTCGACTTGCCGCAGCCCGAAGGCCCGACGACGGCGACGAATTCCTTTTCCGAAACACGAAAGTCGATGCCGCTGACGGCCGTCAGCGCGCTGGCGCCATTGGCGGAAAACTGTTTGGAGACGTTGCGGAACTCAAGCGCCATAGCCGGCACGCGCATAGGCGGTGTCGAACTCGGCGTTCAGGGCCCGAAGCTCCTCCTCGAGCAGGCCGGCATCCCAATTCGTCCGTCCCGAGATCGGGGCCCTGACGCCGCGGCGCGCCAGCGTATGGGCGACGGCGGCGAAATCCTTCTCCCCGGCGCCCATGATTTCCATCAGCGCATCCGCCAGCGCCTGCTCGTCGCCTGAAAGCGGACGTCCGCGGCTCTGATGGGCGAGGGCAGGCCGCGTCGTGTCGCGGGCCCTGCGGGACAGGCGGTCCTTGAAGGCGTCCTGGGCCTTGTCGCCGAAGGAACTCGATTCCGCCATTCCCGGTCTCCGATATGTTCATAATTGACCAATACGTTCATTATTGTATATGATGGCTTTCGAGTCAATCTGATTGTCGATCCATTTCAGGGCACACTGCCTCTCCCGCGACGCGGCGGGGCGCGTGCCCCCAACCAGGGAGAAACCCGCCCCGTGACCACAGGATCCGAACCGGGAGACGACGTGCAGGGTGTCGAATACGCGGTTCCGCCGGTGCACCGCGCATTCAAGCTACTGCGCCACATCTCGGGCGGCGGGCGCTGCCGCAATGCCTCAGCCACGGCGCGCGAACTCGGGATCAACCGAACGACCTTGATCAGGCTGCTGCACACGCTGGCCGCGGAAGGGATGATCGAAAGCCCCGACGACGGCGCGAGCTGGCAGATCGGATCCGGCATGATCGTCCTTGCGTCGGAGGCGCTGCGATCGCGCGACGTGGTGCGCGTGGCGCAGCCGGTGATGGAGCGGCTGGTCGCAAGACTGCGCCTGTCCTCGCATTTGGGCATCATCGACGGGCGAGAGATCGTCTATCTGCTGCGGGAAGCGCCGAACGCGCACCTGGTCAGCAATGTGCGCGAAGGCTCGCGACTGCCCGCGCATGCGACGACGGTCGGACGAACGCTGCTGGCGCATCTGCCGGAGGATGTGGTCTCGCGGCTTTATGGCGAAGAACCCATGACCGCCTACACGGCCAAGACGGCGACATCGCTTGCCGACCTGCGCCGCCAGCTGGACGAGGATCGCGACCAGGGCTTCTCCTGGAGCTTCGGAAATTTCGAGGCCGGGATCGGCAGTTGCGCCGCGCCCATCCGCGACCATCGCGGACGGGTCGTCGCGGCGATCAACGTAACCGGGCCGGAGGCTGCCTTCGACCCGGCCGGAGCGAGCGCTGAATCGATCCGCGTCGCCGTGATGGCGGCGGCGGCCGAGATTTCGCGCGGGCTCGGCCATGCATCGGAAAACGCCGGAACCGCGCGGTCGACACGCACACGGTAAGCCCCTGACCAACGCGAGAGCACGGGGCCGGGGATCGACGAGGGAAGGGGCCGGGGCGGTGCCTTCTCACTGGTCATGACGGCGCCATCCGGCTCGCATGGCTCAGGTCCTCCGCCGGCAAGCGGGTTCGGGATTGGCCGAGCGTGCCGATTGCGAGGAACCCGGCGGCCATGGCTTCCAGACAGGCCGGCGCGGGTTGAGCGTTCATGCGCCGCGCAACCAGGCGC
>JBATNB010000204.1:0-4241 GCA_049290135.1 Rhizobiaceae bacterium | reverse complement strand
GTCATAGGCCATGAACGCAGCGAGCACCAGCGCGGCGGCCAGATAGTCGGGCGTCTCGGCCATCGCCAGCGCCGGGAAGCCGGCGACAAGCAGCATGGCCACCACGGCGGGCCCCAGTTCGAGCAGGCGCTCGCGCGCCAGCCACCACAGCAGCGTCCCGGCAAAGCCGGCCGCCGCGACCGTGTTGATGAGTTGGGCGGCCGCCGCCGGTCCGGCCAGCGGCGCGATCAGCGCGATCAGCTTCACGTACAGCCATTTGACCGCGTACATGCCGAGCATCGACTGGAACGCCGCCGGATCGGTCGACTGGCGCAACCGATAGGCATCGCCCTCCGCCAGCACCGCGTAATGCTCCGGCGGCACGGCGGCGCGGACGGCCTCGTAGACGCGGTCCTGCAGGATGGCGGGATCGGGAATGACCTCGCGCCAGGCCGCGCCGAGATAGGCGATCATGTCCCAGGCATGCGGCGGCCGCAGCCAGCCGAGGCCGGCGACGGCGGCGACAAGCGCGACGATGAAAAGCGCGCCGATGAATTGCCCGTGTGCGAGGTAGAACCGGCCTGCCCCGTTGAACAGCGCGGCGATGACGCCGCGCAGCAGCGAACGCGGATCGGCCGATCCGGCGCTCGCCCGCGCGCGCCGCGCTTCGCTCGCCATGCTCAGGCGACCTTGCTCTTCACGAAATCCTTGACGATGGCCACGATGCCGCGCGTCAACAGCCGGTCGAGCGCCTCGACGAACCGGTCGACATGCTCGGGCTGGCAGGTCAGCGGCGGCTCGAGGCGGATGACGTTGCGATTGTACTCGGTGAAGGCGACGAGCACGTCGTGGTCGCGCAGCAGCAGCGCCCCGACAAAGCCCGACAGCGAACCCTTCAGCTTGTCGTCGAGCATGGCCACCACCGGGCGCAGGATCGCCGGCAGCGTCTGGCTGAAATCGTGGAACTCCAGTCCCACCATCAGGCCCTTGCCGCGCACGTCCTTGATGATGGTCGGGTGCCGCGCCTTCAGCGCCTGCAGCCGCTCCAGCAGGTAGGCGCCGGTCGCGGCGGAATTGTCGATGAGCCCTTCGTCATAAAGCACGTTCAGCGCTTCGATGGCCGTGATCGACGCCTCGCCGATGCCTCCGAAAGTCGCCTGCGCATGGATCATCGCGGTCTTCGGCGTTCCATAGGCCTTCATGTAGACCTCGCGCTGGGCGATCATCGCGCCGACGGCCGCCTTGCCGCCGCCGAGCGACTTGGCGAGCGCCGTGACGTCCGGCACGACGCCGTAATGCTCGAAGGCATAGAACTTGCCGGTGCGGCCAAGCCCGCACTGCACCTCGTCGGCCACCCACAACACCCCGTGCCGGTCGCACAGCGCCCGCAGCTTCGGAAAGAAATCGTCCGGCGCGGTGATGATGCCGCCGCCGCCCTGCACGGTCTCCAGCACGATCACGCCGATCTCGGGATCGGCCTTGAAGGCGTTCTCGACCGCTTCGATGTCGCCGAACGGCACGCGCACCGTCCCGTCGACCAGCCGGAACTCGCCGCGATAGAGCTGGCCGTCGGTAATCGACAGCACGCCCTTGGTCTTTCCGTGGAACGAATTCTCGGCATAGACGATCTTGGACCGCTTCGGTCCCGCCGCGCGCTCGGCCACCTTCACCGCCGCCTCCATCGCCTCCGAACCGGTGGAGCCGAGGAACACGAGGTCGAGATCGCCCGGCGAGCAGGCCGCCAGATTGTGCGCCAGCGCCGAGGCGTATTGCGACATGAAGGCAATGGCGATCTCGTGCCGCTTCTCCTCCTGGAACCGCCTGCGGGCCTCCAGGATGCGCGGATGGTTGTGCCCGAACGCCAGCGAGCCGAAGCCGCCGAAGAAGTCGAGGATCTTCCGTCCGTTCTGGTCGGTGTAGTGCATGTCCTCGGCCCGCTCGATCTTCACCTTGTGGAAGCCGAGCAGCTTCATGAAATGCAATTGTCCGGGATTGATGTGGTCCCGGAACAGGTCCGTCATGCGGGCGACATCCATCGCCTTGGCCTGCTCGACGCTGATCAGCGCCGGCTTGACGGTGCCCCCGGTCTGCATCGGCGGCGCCATCACGACGGGGCGCGCATTGGTCACGTCGGTCTTGGTCATCACGGTCATGGCGTCCCTCATTCTGCCGGAGTGGCGTGCGCGGCCGGCGTCATGCCGATGGCGCGGCCGGCGTGGTATTCGTCATAGGCGGCAATCAGCATGTCCTCGTCGCGATACTGCGGCACCCAGCCGAGATCGCGCTCGCCCTTGGAAACGTCGAGCACGCAGAACTCGTCGGCGATCAGGTACTGCTCGGGATCCATGATCGGCATGTTCATCAGGTCGAACAGGTCGAGCGTGCGCTTCACCGCCCAGGCCGGCGTTGGCAGCAGGAACGAATGCGAGCCGGCGTGGCGGATGAGGTCGCCGAGCAGCTTGCGCACCGGCGGCGGGTTCAGCGAGCCGAGATTGTAGGCCTCGTTCGGTACGCCGGCCTTGAACGCCAGCCGCGCCGCTTCGGCGCAATCGAACACCGAGATGAACTGGTAGGGATTGCGGCCCGAGCCGATCATCGGCACCGGCAGGTTCCAGTCGATGAAGCGGAACAGCTTCGACAGGATCCCCAGCCGGCCCGGCCCGATGATGAGGCGGGGACGGAACAGCGAGATCGACATGCCGCGCGCGCGCCATTCGGCCGCCAGCTCTTCCGTGCGCAGTTTCGACAGCCCGTATTCGCCGAGCGGCGCGACCGGATGGTCCTCCGTCATCGGGTGCATCAGCGTGTGCCCGTAGATCATGTCGGTGGTGAAATGCACCAGCCGGCCGGCGCCGGCCTTCGCCATCGCCTCGATGATGTGCACGGTGCCGTGATAGTTCACGGGGAAGAAGAAGTCGTGGCGCTTTGCCCGCACCTGCAGCGGCGAGAGCATCTTGGCCGACAGATTGTAGACCATGTCGTCGGCCTTCAGCCCGACCGCGGCCACGGATGCGGGATCGGTCACGTCGCAATGCACGTGACGCGCCGCGCCATAGTGCCCGAGGTCGCTGCGCGCGATATCGGCGACGATGACCTCGTGGCCGTCGGCCAGGAGTTTCGGGGCAAGGTGGCGGCCGACGAATCCGTCGCCGCCGAAGATGACATGTCTCATTCGGCAGGCTCGCTCATGGGAGTGCGGGGGGAATCATGCGTCACGGCATGGGCCGAGGCGCCGGATTGGGCGATGAAGATGGTGCCGGCGCAGATCAGCGCGATGCCGATGAGGCGCGGCGTGTCGATCGTTTCGGCGAAGAAGTACCAGGAGGCCGCCGCCACCGCGACATAGGCGAGGCTGAGGAACGGATAGGCGAAGGACAGTTCCACCTTCGACAGCACGAACATGTGCGACGCCATCGAGATGACGAAGGTGGCCAGGCCCGCGAACACCCACGGATGGAAGACCACGCCGATCATCTTCAAGACCGCGTTGTTGCCGGCCCACTCCATCGCCCCGAGCGTCGTCACGCCCTGCTTGAGCATGATCTGCGCCGCGGCGTTGGTCAGAACCGTGAACAGGATGAAAGGGAGGTACTTCATGATGTCCTGTCGTTTACCCATTGATAACTGAAATCCACGCAACCCGCTGGATTTTCGAGGTTTTCAGTCAATCCGCCATTTACCGCGCATTAACCACGATTGGTTCGAATCCTCATCATTCCGCTGCCATGAGCTGGGCCGGCACGGTCCCGACCCGATGCCAGAAATCGGAAATGAACGCCGGATCGCGAACCCGCTCCAGTTCGGCCCAGCGCGGGAACGACTGGCGGAACACGTCCGCCGGCATCCGCGAATCCTTGTACGGGTTGACCGCGCCGCCCGCGTCCATGGTGATGGCGTCGAGGCGCGACAGCAGGCCGAGCGTGCGCTCGCCGCGATTGGGGAAGTCGAGCGTCAGCGTGAAGCCGCCGCGCGGGAATGACAGCAGCCCCGGCGACCCGATGTCGCCGAACCGCTTCAGCACGGTCAGGAAGGAGGCCTGGCCGGACTCGCGCGCCGCCGACAGGAGCAGCGGCACGATGCGACGTGCCGCGTCCACCGGCACGACGCTCTGGTGCTGGTGCAGCCCGGCGGGCCCGTAGAGCAGGTTCCAGTCCTCCACCGCGTCGAGCGGGAAGAAGAACGATTGGCAGCGCGCCGAATGCGGTCCCGGCGCCCGCCCCTTCATGGTGCGGTAGAAGGCGTTGAACAGGGTCAGCCCCGGA
>JBATNB010000203.1:0-3649 GCA_049290135.1 Rhizobiaceae bacterium | reverse complement strand
CGTCCGAGCGGCGCGTCGATGACGCCCTGGCGCGCCGGCGGTACGCCCCAGACCAGCGCCAGGTAGGCGCGCTCCAGCTTCCCGTCGCGACCATGTTCGGCGAACAGCGTCGAGAGGGCGCGGTGGCTGCGGTCGTTCTTGGCCACGACCATGACGCCCGATGTCTCCTTGTCCAGCCGGTGGACGATGCCGGGGCGACGTACCCCGCCAATCCCGGACAGGCTGTCGCCGCAATGATGGATCAGCGCGTTGACCAGCGTGCCGTCGCCATTGCCGGCGCCAGGATGGACCACCAGGCCGGCCGGCTTGTCGATGACGACGACATCGTCGTCCTCGCGCAGGATCGCCAGAGGAATGGCTTCCCCGGCGGGGCGCGCCGGGGCGGCGTCGAGCATTTCGATTTCGGCCAGGTCGCCCGCCCGGACCTTGCGGCCGGGATCGCGGACCGGGTCGCCGTTCAGCCGCAGGCTGCCCTCGCGGATCAGCGACTGCAGACGCGAGCGCGACAGGTCGCCGGCAAAAACCGCCGCGAGCCACTGGTCGAGGCGGCGACCGGCGGCATCGGCCTGCGCGGTCGCCACTTTCCTTGTGCCCTGCACTTCGCTATCAGCGGTCGCCATCACGTTTTACCGCCGGACCCATCATGAGCGAACCAGACGACAAGGACATCGATCCCGCCCTCGAGGCGATCCGGTCGAAACTGATCCGTTTCTTCGTCATCAACGCGGTGTTCCTGCTGGCGGCCGTTATGGTGGTCATCGGGGCGATTGTCTACAAAGGCATGAGCAAGCCGAAGGCGCCGGTCGCAATCCCGGCCGTGCCGTCGGAACCCTCGACCGCGCCGCTGGCGATTCCGGCCGGAGCGCGGATCAACGCGGTGAGCGCCGGCACCGATCGCATCGTCCTCGACCTCACGCTTGCTGACGGCACGCGCGAAATCCGCGTCCACGATTCGGCCAGCGGGGCGATGGTCGGCCGCCACAGGCTGCTGACCGAATAGGCTTTGCGTCCCGGCGCTTCCGGCGTTGCAATCGGCCGTTCCCGCCGCTATATGGGCCTGGTCCGCGCGCCCATCGTCTAGCGGTCAGGACGGCGCCCTCTCACGGCGCAAACAGGGGTTCGATTCCCCTTGGGCGTGCCAATTCTCTGCTCTTTCCGACCGGATTGCCGCAGAGTCAGCATTTCGACCTGCCATCCAAGGTTAACCTTAACAATCCTTCAATCGTTGCCGTCCATTCTGGCCGCGCTTTGCAGGCGGGGATGGGTCCATGGGTGACAATACGGTGAAAAGCTGCACGCGCGTGCGGCAATTGTCAGCCGAGGACGGTCAGTCCCTGCTCGAGATTTCCGTCGACTGGCTCTGGGCCACCGACGACGAGTTCCGGTTCGTCTGCCTGTCGGAAGGGTTCGAGGCGACGACCGGCGTGGCGTCGGGCGATCTGCTGTGGGAACGCGGGCTTGACGATTTCATCGCGGGCGGTCGCGGCCAGGGGCGCCTGTCGGACCTGGCGGCGAAGGGGCCGTTCAAGGCCTATACCTGCCAGGTGCCTGGCGCGCGCGAATCGGCGCGCTGGGCTTCGCTGTCGGGATTTCCCATCCTCGATCCGACCGGCGCGGTGATCGGCTACCGCGGCACCGGTCGCAACGTGACGACGGAACTCGACGCCATGGACAGCGTCGAGACGCTCCGCCTCCAGGCGGACCGAAATGCCGACCGGGCCCGACTGTCGGAAGCCGTGATCAATGCGATCGAGGAGCCGGTGTTCGTCAAGGACGCGGAGCTGCGCTTCGCCTTCTGCAACAAGGCGTTCGCCACGCTGTTCGGCAAGGAGCCGCGCGACATCATCGGCAAGTCGGCGATCGACATCGTCAGCCCGGAGGAGGCCAGCCACTTCGAGGAGAGCGAGCGGCATGTCCTGACGACCGGCGAGGTGCACGAGGCGGAAGAAGACTACAATTTTGGCGGCCAGGACCGCTCCCGCCTGTTGCGCAAGAGCCTGGTCACGGCGAAGGACGGGCGCCGGCATGTCGCCTGCTTCCTGTTCGATGTGACCGAGATGCGTCGCCGCGAGGCGCAGTTGCGCGCCGCCATGTTCGAGAACGAGCTGTTCCGCAACATCACCGACAATGTGCCGGTGGCCATCTACGCCAAGACCGAAGACATGCGGCTTTGCTATGTCAACCGCGGCTGGGAAAGCCTGACCGGCCTGCCGTCGCGCGAGGCGATCGGGAAATCGGACACCGAACTGTTCGGCACGGACGGCAACGCGTTCCTCCAGGACGACCAGTCGGTGCTGGAAACACGGGAGCCGCGCTGCTTCGACGAGATCGCCACCGCGCCGGACGGCAAGGAGAGCTTCCGCATCGCGCACAAGAACGCGATCACGGCGTCGGATGGCTCGATCTTCCTCATCGGGTCGACGACCGATGTCACCGAGATGAAGAACACCGAGCGGGCGCTGCGCGTGGCGCAGGAAAAGGCAATTCTCGCCGACCGCGCCAAGTCGGAATTCCTGGCCAACATGAGCCACGAGATCCGCACGCCGATGAACGGCGTGCTCGGCATGGCGGAACTGTTGTCGCGAACCGATCTCGATTCGAAGCAGAAGACGTTCACCGACATCATCGTGAAGTCGGGCAACGCGCTGCTGACCATCATCAACGACATTCTCGACTTCTCCAAGATCGACGCGGGGCAACTCGTGCTCGACCCGGCGCCGTTCAACCTTGCCGAGGCGATCGAGGATGTCGCCACGCTGGTCTCGACGCGCGCGAAGGAAAAGGAACTCGAGCTCATCGTCCGCGTCGAACCAGGCCTGCCGGCCATGTTCGTCGGCGATGTCGGCCGCATCAGGCAGATCGTGACCAACCTGCTCGGCAACGCCGTCAAGTTCACCGAACAGGGCCATGTGCTGGTCGAGGTCATCGGCAACAATGACGGCGAGAAAACCGGCCTGACGTTGAGGGTGATCGATACCGGCATCGGCATACCGGAGGACAAGCTCGGCCAGATTTTCGAGAAATTCTCGCAGGTCGACGCCTCATCCACCCGTCGCCACGAAGGCACCGGGCTCGGCCTGGCCATCACCTCGCGGCTGATCGAACTCATGGACGGCCGGATCAGTGCCACCAGCGAGCCCGGCAAGGGCTCCGCCTTCACGGTCGAACTGACCTTGCCGAACAGCGGTTCGGCCTCCAACGTCAAGACCATGCCGGTCGACGTGACCGGTTCGCGCGTCCTCATCATCGACGACAACGAGGTCAATCGCTCCATCCTCATGGAGCAGATGCAATCCTGGGGCTTCGACGCCTGCGCGGCGCAGGGCGGGCGCGAGGGCATCGCCGTGCTCAGCGCGGTTCACAAGCACGGCATGGCCGTCGACTGCGTCGTGCTCGACTACCAGATGCCGGAAATGACCGGCGGCGAAGTCACGCGCATCATCCGGTCGCTGCCGGATATCGCCGAAACGCCCATCGTGCTGTTGACGTCGGTCGATCACGCGCTTGCGCGGGCGGACACGGGCGGGCTCGGCATCAATGCCCACCTGATCAAGCCGGCGCGTTCGTCGGCACTGCTTGAAGCCATCGTCTCGTCCATCCAGAAGGGGCGTGCGCGCATGGCCGAGCCGCAGGCCGCCGCGCCACCGCC
>JBATNB010000202.1:0-2632 GCA_049290135.1 Rhizobiaceae bacterium | reverse complement strand
GTCATGCGGCTGCCTCCATGCGGGGTTGCTGGCGACGCCCGCCGCCGCCGCCGCGAGCAGGCTCGCCGGCAGCCCGATCGTGCGGAAATCCAGCACCACCATCTGGATCAGGAACGGATTGAGATGGAAGCGGTAGAGGTTGAAGACGATGATGTCAGTGACGAGATAGGTCAGCCACAGTGCCCCGACCAGCGGAATGAGCGCCCGCGTCAGCGCGAAGGCGAGCAGCGGCAGCAGGAGGTCGAGTACCAGCAGCCCGGCGACATAATAGCTCGGCACCGAATAGAGATAGGCGGTGGCGCGCAGGCCCTCCGGGCGCGGCGCCAGCGCGACGAACCAGGCGGCCGCGGCCATCGTCGGCACGGCGAGGAACAGCAGATACCAGCCGAGCTGGCGCATCCGCGCCATCGCCCGCGCGCGCAATCCCCCTGGCTGCCGTCCGTCGTGCACGATCGTGCTCCCGTGATCGCGGCAAGCGGTAATGCCCGCCGCGATGCGAGGCAAGGGCCGCCGCATTCGTCATTCCGGGGCGCCGGGACGGCGAACCCGGAATCCATGTCCGGGCGATGCGGGATATTCGCGACCGCCGGTGCGTCCCGGCCCGTTCAGGCATGGATTCCGGGTTCCGCTTCGCGGCCCCGGAATGACGAAAGGAAAGAGGACGCGGCCCCGGAATGACGAAAGCAAGGGCGGTGTCCCTTCCCCTCATGGTGAGCCGGGACGAAGTCCCGCGTCGAACCACGAGGGGAGGGCAAGCGGTGGAGGTATTCGGTCGTCGACCCCGTACACGTCCCGATGCGCGCCGCGCCGGACCATCGTCGCCCGCGGGAAAGGCCGCTTTCCCATGCATGGTCCGATTTCCGGGGTTCCCTCCCCCAGCCTCCTCCCCTATAAGGCCCGCCTAGCCTGAAACGATTCCTTCCCCGCCCGTCCGGCGCTCACGCCGGCGCGGGCGAAAGCCACGCCCGGACGGTCCCATGCCCAAGCGCACCGACATTGCCTCGATCCTCATCATCGGCGCGGGGCCGATCGTCATCGGCCAGGCCTGCGAGTTCGACTATTCCGGCACCCAGGCGGTCAAGGCGCTGAAGGAGGAGGGCTACCGGGTCATCCTGGTCAATTCCAACCCCGCCACCATCATGACCGACCCGGAACTGGCCGACGCGACCTACGTCGAGCCGATCACGCCGGAGGTCGTCGCCAAGATCATCGCCCGCGAGCGTCCCGACGCGCTGCTGCCGACCATGGGCGGCCAGACCGCGCTCAACACCGCGCTGTCGCTGAAGCGCATGGGCGTGCTGGAGCGCTACGGCGTGGAGATGATCGGCGCCGATGCCAAGGCCATCGACAAGGCCGAGGACCGGGCGCTGTTCCGCGAGGCGATGGCGACCATCGGGCTGGCCACCCCGCGCTCGATGCTGGCCAACGCCACCGAGGTCAAGGACGAGGACCGCAAGGCGCACGAGGCGCGCCGCGCAACCCTGCGGGCGAGCCATGCCAGCACCGCGCTCGACGACGCGCTCGATGCGCTGGAGAACGAGTGGAACCTCGGCGAGACCGACCGCAAGCAGCGCTACATGAACCACGCCATGGCGATCGCCGCGCGCGCGCTCGACCATGTCGGCCTGCCCGCCATCATCCGCCCCTCCTTCACGCTCGGCGGCACCGGCGGCGGCATCGCCTTCAACCGCTCGCAGTTCTTCGAGATCGTCGAGCGCGGCCTCGACGCCTCGCCCACCACCGAGGTGCTGGTGGAGGAATCGGTGCTCGGCTGGAAGGAATTCGAGATGGAGGTGGTCCGCGACCGCGCGGACAATTGCATCATCGTCTGCTCCATCGAGAACATCGACCCGATGGGCGTGCACACCGGCGATTCCATCACCGTCGCCCCGGCGCTGACGCTGACGGACAAGGAATACCAGATCATGCGCAACGCCTCGATCGCGGTGCTGCGCGAGATCGGCGTGGAGACCGGCGGCTCCAACGTGCAGTTCGCCATCAACCCGGTCGACGGGCGCATGGTGGTCATCGAGATGAACCCGCGCGTGTCGCGTTCGTCGGCGCTCGCCTCCAAGGCCACCGGCTTTCCCATCGCCCGCATCGCCGCCAAGCTCGCCGTCGGCTACACGCTCGACGAACTCGACAACGACATCACCGGCGGCGCCACGCCGGCCTCGTTCGAGCCAACGATCGACTATGTGGTCACCAAGATCCCGCGCTTCGCGTTCGAGAAATTCCCCGGCGCCGAGCCGGTGCTGACCACGGCGATGAAGTCGGTCGGCGAGGTCATGGCCATCGGCCGCACCTTCCAGGAATCGCTGCAGAAGGCGCTGCGCGGCCTGGAAACCGGCCTCACCGGCCTCGACGAGATCGAGATCCCCGGCCTCGGCCTCGGCGACGACAAGAACGCCATCCGCGCCGCCATCGGCACGCCGACGCCGGACCGGCTGCGCATGGTGGCCCAGGCCATGCGCCATGGCATGAGCCTGGAGGACATCCACGCCGGCTGCCGCATCGACCCGTGGTTCCTCGAGCAGATCGCCGGCATCATCGCCATGGAGGACAAGGTGCGCGCCCTCGGCCTGCCGGCCGACGCCGGCAATCTGCGCGCGCTGAAGGCCATGGGCTTCTC
>JBATNB010000201.1:0-12361 GCA_049290135.1 Rhizobiaceae bacterium | reverse complement strand
ATCACCGCCCGGGCGCTGTCGTTGCCGGGCGACGAATTTCCCGGCGTCATCGACGCCGTCGCCAGCCGGGTGGAGCGCGACAGCCGGACGTTGCGCATCCGCGCCACGGTTTCCAACGCGGCCGATCGCCTGCGTCCCGGCATGGCGTTCGAAGTGTCGCTGAAATTCCCCGGTGTCGCCTTCCCCGCCGTCGATCCGCTGGCCGTGCAATGGAGTTCCGACGGCGCCTTCGTCTGGCGCGTCGCCGCCGGCAAGGCCGAGCGCGTGTCCGTTCGCGTCATCCAGCGCAATTCCGATCTGTTGCTGGTGGAAGGTGGCCTGGCGCCGGGCGATCTCGTCGTCATCGAGGGCATCCAGGCCTTGCGGCCGGGCACGCCGGTCCGTTCGCCCGGCGATGCGCCGGCAGCCGGATCGTGATCCCGCCATGACGCCGCGACTGGAAAAGGCTTCCGCCCAGATCTCCGACCTGACCGCTCTGTTCGTGCGCCGTCCGGTCCTCGCCCTCGTCGTCAACCTGCTCATCGTCGTGGCCGGTCTCGCCGCGTTCCGCGGCGTCGAGATCCGCGAACTGCCGGAAGTCGACAGCCCCGTGGTCACGGTCTCCACCGGCTTTGCCGGCGCTGCGCCGGAGACCATGGACCGCGAAGTGACGGCGCGCATCGAGGGCGCGGCCGGCCGCGTGCCCGGCGTGCGGTCGATCTCGTCGAGCTCCCGCGTCGGCCGCTCCGACGTGACGGTCGAATTCAGCGAGGCGACCAACATCGACATCGCCGCTTCCGACCTTCGCGATGCCGTCGCCCGCATCGCCCGCGACCTCCCCGCCGATGCCGACGACCCGCGCATCATCAAGGCGGACGCCAATGCGCAGGCGGTCATGCGGCTTGCCCTGACGTCCGATCGCATGTCGGTGGAGGACCTGACGATCCTGGCCGAGGAGGACGTGGTCGACCGCCTGTCCGCAGTCAACGGCGTGGCCGACATCCAGGTCTTCGGCGATCGCGCCAAGGTCTTCCGCATCGACGTCGACCAGGCCCGGCTCGCCGCGCGCGGGCTGACGGTCGCCGACCTGGTGCGCGCGCTCGCCAACGCCGCTTTCGATGCCCCGGCCGGTTCGCTCACCAGCACGTCGCAGAACATTGTCGTGCGCGCCACCGCCAGCATTTCCACCGCCGATGCCTTCGAGGCGCTGCAGGTGACGCGGAACGTGCGGCTCGGCGATGTCGCCACCGTCACGCTCGGCCCCGATCCCGGCGAATCGAACCTGCGCGCCAATGGCCGGGCGGGCGTCGGCCTCGGCATCGTGCGCCAGGCCGGTTCCAACACGCTCGACATTTCCGCCGGCGTTCGCGACACGCTCGACGAGATCCGCGCGATCCTGCCCGATGGGGTCACCATCGCCATTTCCAGCGACGACGCAAACTTCATCCAGGGCGCGATTCACGAGGTGGAGAAGTCGCTGACGCTGTCGATCGCCATCGTCATCGCCATCATCTTCCTGTTCCTGCTCGACTGGCGCGCCACGCTCATTCCGGCCGTCACCCTGCCCGTCGCCCTCGTCGGAACCATTGCCGGGCTCTGGCTGGCCGGCTTCTCCCTCAACATCCTCACGCTTCTGGCGCTGGTGCTGGCGACCGGCCTCGTCGTCGATGACGCCATCGTCGTGCTGGAGAATATCGTGCGCCAGCGCGCCAACGGCATCGCCCCGCGCGCCGCCGCCGTCATCGGCACGCGCCAGGTGTTCTTCGCCGTCATCGCCACCACCTCGACCCTGGTCGCCGTGTTCGTGCCGCTGTCGTTCCTGCCGGGCAAGGCCGGGGCGCTGTTCCGCGAATTCGGCTTCGCGCTCGCCATTTCCGTCGTCATCTCGTCGGTCGTGGCGTTGAGCCTGTGCCCGATGATGGCTTCGCGTGTGCTCTCGGAACACCGGCACGGCCGCATCCACCGGACCATCGGCGCCATCGGCGAACGTGCCGGGCGCCTCTATGCGCGGCTGGTGCGCGTCGCACTCGATGCGCCGGCCGTCGTCGTCGCGCTGTCGCTGATGGCAATGATCGCCGCCGGCGGGCTCTACAGGACGCTGCCGTCGGAACTGACGCCCACGGAGGATCGCGCCTCGCTGTTCCTGTCCATCGACGCACCGCAGGGCGTGAGCCTGGATTTCACCACGGCGCAGTTGCGGCGCATCGAAGCGTTGCTGGAGCCGATGCGCAATGGCGGCGAGATCGCCCAGGTGTTCACCATAGCCGGGCGCGGCGGCCGGGCGAACTCGGCATTCATGGTGCTCACCCTCTCGCCCTGGCAGCAGCGCACGCGCAGCCAGCAGGAGATCGTGCGCGACGTCAACCGGCTCACCGCCTCGGTGCCCGGCGTCCGCGCCTTTGCCATGCAGCCCAACAGCCTCGGCATTCGCGGCGGCGGTTCCGGGCTGCAACTGGCCCTCCTCGGTGACGACTATGCCAGGCTTGCCGCGGCCGCCGACGCGCTGGCCGGCGAACTGGAGAAGGACGAGCGCTTCGGCCGCGTGCAGATTGGCTACCAGACCACGCAGCCGCAGCTCACCGTGTCCGTCGACCGCGACCGCGCCACCGATCTCGGCATTGCCATCGACGGCCTGACGGCGGCGCTGCAGGCCATGCTCGACGGCCGCGAGATCGGCACCGTGTTCGTCAACGACCGGTCGGTGCCGGTCAAGATCATGAGTTCGGCCAATCCGGTCAATGACCCGTCGGACCTGGAAAACCTCTATCTCAAGACCAGCGACGGGCGCATCGTGCCGATGTCCTCGATCGCCGTGCTGGAGGAACAGGCGATCGCGCCGTCGCTGACGCGCGAACAGAAGATGCGCGCCGTGACCGTGTCGGCGACGCTGACGCCCGCCCTTGCGCTGGCCGAAGCCCGCGCCATCGCCGAGGCCCGCGCGGAAACCGTGCTGACCGAGGGCATGAGGATCGCGCCGCTGGGCGAGGCTGCCACGCTTGCCGAAACCTCGGGCGGGCTCGGGCGGACCTTCGGCTTCGCCATCGTCATCGTGCTGCTGGTGCTTGCCGCGCAGTTCGAGAGCTTCGTCTCCGGCCTCATCATCATGGCGACCGTGCCGCTCGGCCTGGCCTGCGCGGTGTTCGCCATGCAGGCCACCGGCATGAGCCTCAATGTCTATACCCAGATCGGTCTTGTGCTGCTTGTCGGCATCATGGCCAAGAACGGCATCCTGATCGTGGAGTTCGCCAACCAGTTGCGCGACCAGGGCCTGTCGGTACGCGAGGCGATCGAGCGCGCCTCCGTCGTGCGCCTGCGTCCGGTCATGATGACCATGATCGCCACCGTGCTCGGCGGCTTGCCGCTGGTGCTGGGAACCGGCGCCGGCGCCGAGGCCCGCGCCGCGCTTGGCTGGGTGATCGTCGGCGGGCTCGGTCTTGCCACCATCGCCACCTTGTTCCTGACGCCGGTGGCCTACCTCATCATCGGCCGCTTCGTCACGCCGAAGGCCGACGCCGAACGCCGGCTGGTGCGCGAACTCGACGAAGCCGGCGGACGCGACATCGACCGCGGCGAATTGCCGGCCGAATAGGATCGGCCGACGATCCCCGCCCGTGCCGGATCAGCCCTGCCCGCCGCGCTCCGATTCCACCCGCTGCAGCGATTCCCGCAGGTGCGCGTCGCGCTTGTAGATGTCGGCATGGTAGCCGATGGCGCCGGAGGCTTCCGGCCACGCGGTGAAGTAGGTCAGATAGACCGGGATGCGCTCGGGCACGGCAACGCCGGAATGCCCCTTCTTCAGCGCCGCCGCCACCTGGTCGCCGTTCCAGCCCAGCACCGCCGCCGCCATGTCGCGCGGCCGCTCCAGCCGCACGCAGCCATGGCTGAACGCCCGCGTGTCGCGCTTGAACAGGTCGCGCGACGGCGTGTCGTGCATGTAGATGGCGTGCTTGTTGGGGAACAGGATTTTCAGTTCGCCAAGCGCGTTGGCTTCGCCCGGAGTCTGGCGAACGCCGAACGGAATCTTGGCGCCGTAGGCGCCCCAGTTGACGCTGGACGACGGCACGCGCTTGCCCTTGGCGTCCACCACCTCGTAGCCGGCGCGGTCGAGATAGCCCGGATCGCGGCGCAGGCGCGGCAGCATCTCGTTGACCAGGATCGACGACGGCACGCCCCAATAGGGATGGAACTCGACGCGCTCGATCTCGTCGTAGAAGAAGCTGGTCTGGTTGGAGGGTTTGCCCACCACCACGCGCATGGCGAGCTTTTCCTCGTCATTCTCGAAATATTGCGCCATGAACGACGCCTGGTTGATGAACACCCGCCGCGCCTCGAAATCGCGCGGCAGCCAGCGCAGCGTCTCCAGCGCGGCCTCGACCTTGGCGATGCGGTCGGCCTTGCTTTCGCCGGCGAGCGCGTTGACGGTCCGCGGTCCGATGACGCCGTCGGGCGACAGGCCGGCCGCCTTCTGCGCCGCCTTCACCGCATCGACCAGCGCCGGATCGTAGACCTCGCCCGCGCCGTGCGCGTCGAGCACCGGGCCGAAATCCTGCAGGAACGCCGGATCGCCCTTGCGGCGGATCAGTTCCACGATCTTCGGCAGTTCGGCATTGGTCTGGCCGGGCTTCAGCACGCCGGTCAGATTGACCACGATGGCGTCATCCTGCGCCGCCTTGAGCAATTCCAGTTCGGCCACCAGCAGGCGGTATTCCTGCATCGCCGGATGGCGCGATTCCAGATAGGCGCGAATGTCGTGCGTGGCCGCGAGGCTGGTCATCACGCCCAGCAGGTTGAGCGGCTTGGCCGGCAGGTCGTGGTAGCCCGACAGCTTGTTGGGATCGACCCGCCCGAGCGTGACATCACGCACATAGCGCAACAGCCGCGCCGACAGCGCCACCTCGAACCGGATCGCCCCCGTCAGAGCGCCATTGCCGGCCGGAATGTCCACCGAATAGTCGCCGGGGTTCAGCCCGTAGCGCGCCGCATCGCCCAGCACCCTTATCGCCTGGCGGGCCCGTTCGGTCGGCGCACCGTCCTTCACCCAGAGATAGTCGGGGTGGGCCTGGTACCAGTCGGCGATCGCCTTGCTCACCGGCGTTTCCACCGGCAGGACGTAGCCGTCGAGCCCGGCAAGATCGGTGGCGAACCCGCCGGCCTGGCCCGGCTCGAACGCGACGTTGCGCGCCTGCTGGCCGAGAGCGGAGAAATCCATCGGCCGTACCGGTTCTGGCCGGTAGGTATAGGTGGTCGGGCTGCTGATCTTCACCGGCGCAACCTTCTTCTGCACCGGCGGCGGGGGTGGCGGCGGAACCGGTTCGCTGGCGCGCCTGGGGGGCTTCTGTCCGAACAGCGCCTCGAACAGGGTCGCGGACGAGGCCGCCTGCGTGCCTGCTCCGACGATTCCGACCGCGATCAGCGCGGCAAGCCCCGTGGCTGCGATCCGTGTTCTCGGCATTGTCGCTTCCCGTCCTGAACTCCACCCGCGCGCCGGAGCGGCCGGTCATCGCGCCCTTGTTACCATGGCCGGGCCGGCCACAATGTGGCAAAGCGGTCACGATCTTGCGATGACCAACGCGCGATCTCAACCCCGGCAACGAAAAAACCTCCCGGCTTTGGGCCGGGAGGTCCGGAGGTCAACCGGAAGCGGTTGTTGCCTACATCGTCAGGCGAACGCGGGTGAGCGAAGCGGCGATGTCCTCGAACGCCTTCTTCAGCGCCGTGGCGTTGCTGGCGTCGAAATAATGCTCCGTGGTGGAGGCGCAGCCCTTCATGATCTTCTTCGATTCCGCCGAGACCTCCTTGCCGAAGGTGATGGTGAACACCTCGGTGCCCTTGGCCCGGGCATGCTTGCAGGCGTCGCGGGTCCAGTCGTCGGCCAGCGCGCGGTCGTTGCCGTTGTTGCTGGGGTCGCCCGGCAGCGAGGAGGATTTGGTGTTGTCGCCGTCCGACATCAGAACCATGACCTTGCGGGTCTTGCCCAGGACCTTCGCCGGATCGGTGCCGTTGAACGGGTCGATCGGCGACAGGATGCGCTGGCCCCACATCACGCCGTCGACGATGTAGGTGTCGCCGCGCGGTGTCAGCGCGTTGATGGCCGCGAGCACCACGGCCTTGTCGGCCGTCAGCGGCGTCAGCGGCGTCGGGCATTCCCAACCGGTCATGTCCCAATAGGCCACGATGCCGGGGATCGGCGTGTTCGGGTTCGAATCGCGCAGCGTCAGCGGCGCGGCGCGCGAGCCGACGCAGCCCCACCATTTGGTGGTCACCTCGCTGTCGGGCACGCAGACCTCGCGCTCCGGCCCGTAGGTGTAGTCGCATGCCTGGTAGGTGTAGGGCACGCCATCGGTATAGCCGGTCTCGTCGCGGCAGTTGCTCGATCCGGTGACGTCGCGGGTCATGTAGCAATAGCCCTTGACCTTCTCGGTCTTGTCATCGGGCACATGCAGCCATTTCGCGCCGCGATTGTGCAGGCCGACATTCACGTAGTTGGCGAACGGCACGACGCCCATCTTGATGGTCACCGACGTCTTGGCGAGCGCCATCATGTCGTTGACGAAGTCGGTGGCGGCGGCCTTGAGTCCGTCCATCTTGCCGTCGGCCGACATCGAATAGGTCGTATCGAGCGCCAGCGCGACTTCCATGGTGATGTTCTTGAAGATCGGCGCCGCACTGCGCACGGAAACGGTGCTGGAATTGTTGCCGGTGAACAGGCCGATGATGACGAACTTGTCCCTGGCGCGCGTGTCGAGGATGATGTTGTCGCCTTCGATCTTGGCCGACGACGAGATGATCTCGCCGGCGAAATTCGCATGCACCATGTCGTCGATCGCGCTGGTCTCGGGAAGCCTGCCGTTGACCTCATAGTGTCGCGACGCGAACAGAACGGCTGCGTCGTTGGCATTCTGCAGGCTGGAGCGCGCCGATGTCATCATCGTGTAGTCGACCGCGAGGCCGACGCCCGCCAGCAGCGGCAGCGCGGCGATTGCAAGCGTCATGGCATAATTGCCGCCGCGATCCTTCCGAAAACGGCTGAGGGCGGTGGAAAATGACATCATGAAGCTTCCCGGACCTGCATTACGTTCCGTCATTCATCGCATGGCGGCTTTAAGGTCGCGTGAAGCGGCAGGGTTAAGGACGAATTGCGGAATCGCCTAAAAAAGCACGCTGATCGCGCACCGTGGATGGTCCGCCTTCGACCCTTTTCCGAGTGGTCAAGCCGCTCGCCCGGGTTTATGAACCGGCCTCCATCGACAGGAGGCCGCCATGGTCGACGCCGCCAAGCTCAACGACCTTTTCCCGCTCGCCGCCGATGACACGCCCTGGCGAAAGCTTTCGGGAGACCATGTCGCGGTGGAGCGCTTTCGAGGCGAGGACGTCCTGACCGTCGAACCGGAGGCGCTGCGGCTTCTCTCCGAAACCGCCTTCATCGACATCAACCATCTGCTGCGGCCCGGCCACCTCGCCCAGCTCGCCGCGATCCTCGAGGACCCGGAAGCCACCGAGAACGACCGCTTCGTCGCCCATGACCTGCTGAGGAACGCCAACATCGCCGCCGGCGGCGTGCTGCCCATGTGCCAGGACACCGGAACCGCCATCATCATGGCCAAGAAGGGCCGGCGCGTGTGGACGGCGGGCGCCGACGAGGACGCGCTCGGCCGCGGCGTGCTCGACGCCTACGAGAAGAAGAATCTGCGCTATTCGCAGCTGGCGCCGCTGTCCATGTTCGAGGAAAGGAACACCAGGAACAATCTGCCCGCGCAGATCGACATCTACGCCGAGGGCGAGGATGCCTACAAGTTCCTGTTCATCGCCAAGGGCGGCGGCTCGGCCAACAAGACCTTCCTCTACCAGGGCACGCCGAGCCTTCTCACCCACGACCGCATGATTGCCTTCCTGAAGGAAAAGATCCTGACGCTCGGCACCACCGCCTGCCCGCCCTATCATCTGGCCATTGTCATCGGCGGCACCTCGGCGGAGATGACGCTGAAGACCGTGAAGCTCGCCTCGACGCGCTACCTCGACACGCTGCCGACACAGGGCGACGAAACCGGCCACGCCTTCCGTGACCTCGCCATGGAAGCCGAAATCCACAAGCTCACCCAGTCGCTCGGGGTCGGTGCGCAGTTCGGCGGCAAATATTTCTGCCACGACGTGCGCGTCATCCGCCTGCCCCGCCACGGCGCGTCGCTGCCGATCGGCCTTGGCGTGTCCTGCTCGGCCGATCGCCAGGCGCTCGGCAAGATCACCCGCGACGGCGTGTTCATCGAGGAGCTGGAGCACAATCCGGCGCGCTTCATGCCCGACATCGACGAAGCATCGCTCTCAGGCCACGTGGTCAGGATCGACCTCAACCGGCCGATGGGCGAAATCCTCGGCGAACTGACCAGACACCCGGTCAGGACCCGCCTGTCGCTGAACGGCACCATCGTCGTGGCGCGCGATCTGGCGCATGCCCGCCTCCGCGCCATGCTCGATCGCGGCGAACCGATGCCGGACTACTTCAAGGATCACCCGGTCTATTATGCCGGCCCCGCCAAGACGCCCGCCGGCCTGCCGTCAGGCTCGTTCGGCCCGACCACCGCCGGGCGCATGGACAGTTACGTCGACCAGTTCCAGGCGCTGGGCGGCTCGATGGTGATGCTGGCCAAGGGCAATCGCGGCCGCGAGGTGCGCGAAGCCTGCCAGAAGCATGGCGGCTTCTATCTCGGCTCCATCGGCGGGCCGGCCGCGCGCCTCGCCCAGGACTGCATCCGCAAGGTCGAGGTGCTCGATTTCGCCGACCTCGGCATGGAAGCGGTGTGGAAGATCGAGGTCGAGGACTTCCCCGCCTTCGTCGTCATCGACGACAAGGGCAACGACTTCTTCAAGGAACTCGGGTTGGGGTGATCGCCCTCGCCGCGCCGCCTGCCCACCGCCGGCAAGCGTGAAAGACGCACTGCCCCGCCGCGTTTCGCGCCGGCAGGGCAATGCGCGGGCCGCAAGGCCTATTCGGGAATGCCGCCGGGACGCGGCACCCCGGTCCAGTCCCTGGGCGGATCGATGACGCCATGGACGCGCGGAATGAACGACCTGAAGCTGATCGGTCCTCCATGCACCGCCCACGGCACGGGATCGGTCACGCCGGGCCCGGTGGATGCGCCCCAGAACGTCCCGGGATCGAGCGCATCGCAGGCGGCGGGCAGCGTACCGGCCGGTGCCAGTGTCTGGATGAGCGGACCGAGGCCGGCACGTCCGGAGACGTCGGTGAGGTCGCCGGCAAACAGGCAGTTGAACATGGCGCGGGCGCGGACTTCCGCCGCCGTCTGCGGGCACCCGCCGCTTTCCGGGTCGGCCGGCCGCGATACCGGATTCTCCCTCGGGATCGTGTAGCTCTCGCTGGTCCCGTCGGAATTCTCGATCGTCACCTGGAGGTTGCCCTGGCGGTCATGCTTCATGACCGTGTGCGTCGTCGTTCCATCGGCATTTGTTCGCAACTCGTTGCTTTCGATGAGCGCGCCATTGGTCGGATCGAACGCGTAGTGGCCTTCGAAAATGACACCGCCACTGGCGTTGGTCCGCGAATGGTCGGCATCGGTGATGCGTCCATCGACCATGCCGTAGCTGACGCTCTCGCGGTCTCCGTTTCCGTGGATCAGCGATACCTTGATGTCGCGGCCGCCATTGCGTTCATGCGCCTTGTACTCATAGCCGTGGGCCTTGGGGTCGCCTGGGCCGGGAAATCGGAGTTTCCGGGCTGCATCCAGGATGTCGCCCGTTCTTGTATCCGAGACTGCGCAAGCTGACGGGAAACTGACCTCCGTCATGCCGGCGAACGGGCTTTTCGGAATTCCAGACCCGAGTTGCTTGAAGCACATCAGCGCCCGATCGGCCGGTGTCGACTGGCCCGCCAACGCGGCCTGGACCAACGCAAACCCGCAACCGCCGAGACTTGCAAAATCAACGCCGCCAAGGCTTTCAGCCATCCCCTGCAGGCCGCCGGCTTGCCCGAGCGCCTTTTGCGCCGCGCAGAGATCCGCGGCCAGATCTTCCAGCAGCGTGCCCTGATAGGTCAGTTTCGAGCCGGCGATCGCCATGGATTGCCCGGGAACCGGACCGGTGGGGCCCGAACGGGCAGCGAATTCGCCGCTGATGAGTGGCAGGATCAACCCGGTCTCATGAAGGCCGGCGAGGATTTCGTCCGCGCTCTTCGCATTGCAGCTGTTGGTGATCAGCGCCAGATGCTCGAAGCATCGCAGGCCGGCGTCGGCTTTTTCCGCATGCGCGGACAATGCGCAGGTCCCGAAACCGAGAAGGCGCGGTTTGCGCATGACCGCGACCAGGTTCGAAGCCGAGGATGCGCCGGCGTGGCGATACAATTTGCCCGTGCCGAAAGCATCGAGCCAGGTGGATCCATAGGTGTCGACGGGGTATTCCGTCAGCGCGCTGTCGATCTTGCCGTGCAGGTCCCTGTACGCCTCGATAATCCTCGAATGTCCGGTAAACTGGATCGCATCCAGCACCATGAGCGCCGGGTTCCACGTCGCGACAACGGCGGCCCGAAAATCCATGTCGGGTTCGGGCGATTTCTCCATGGAACGCCAGAAGCCGGCGATCGCGCGATCCCAGTAGGCGAGCTGGTCGATGTCGACGCAGTAAAGCGCCGAAGCGAAGTCGGAAAGTGCCGCGACCGCATCGGAATAATGCCGTTCGGCGACATCGATTTTCCTCTGCTTTTGCGCGCGGATGCCGGCAAGCAGCGCCTCGCCGTGCCGCTGCAGGATGAAATCCGCCCGGATGTCGTTCTGGCATCTGGTGTGGCCTGCGAGCGCCGGCATCGCCGACGTCGATGTCGGCGCGCCGGTCGGCGCGAAATTGCCGAGTTCGGTATCGAGGCGTTTCCACCAGGATGGCAGGCCCGCGATGGAAAAGCCGACCTTGCGCACCTGGATGGCGGGCGAACCGGCGCCGATCGAATCGTCGCTGAGCGAGGCCGAAAACGAATAGCGCCCGACACTCGTTGTCCGAACGGTAAGGCGAACGTTCCTTTCCTCCCCGGGCTCGAGATCGGTCAGCTTCACCGGCGAGCCGAGCGCCGCCCCATCCTGGAAGAATCGCAGTTGCGCGGCCGGGATCGCCGTTTCGGACATGTTCCGGATCACGGCCGACAATGTCACGGCCTGGCCCGGCAACTGCCTTTCCGGTTCGACGGTCAGCGTTGCAATGACAAGCTCCGGCGTTCTTTCCGAGGCCGGAACCTCCGCCGGCGCAGCAATAATCAGCGACCCGAGGGTTGCGGCGGCAACAAAGGAATACGAATGACTGGGCGCGCGCATATAACACCTCCCCGCCGAACGTGAATCCGGCATTGCGTATTGATATTCCCCGCGGAATTCATTTTATCGAATGCTGATCTTGTAACGATTGATCCAGGTCAGCATTGCCGATCGGCAAGCCGGACCGCGCACTGTACAGCCGCGGATTCGGTTGCGTCGCGCCACTGATCCTGCCGGATGCGTCCGGCAAATCCGAGCCGGATCGGGTCATCCGTCCCGCCCGGAGTCCCGGACGTCACCTTGCCTTCGCCGCCACCCAGTTCCGCCATCCCTCCGCCGTGCCGTTGAAGGCATTGAGGTCGATGTGGTTCGCCACGCCGGAGGCAAGGCCTGTGCCGGAATACTGCCAGAACACGAATTCGCGCCCCGGATAGACATTCTTCGGGTGATCGGCGACGGCGCGCAGCCAGAACGGATAGTCCTTGAACGCGCCCTTCAGATTGTCGGCATAGAAATCGGGTGCCGTGTAGATGACCGGCTTCTGCCCGTAATGGGCTTCCACCATGTCCATGAACACCTTCATCTTCGCCAGCACCCGTTCGCGCGGCGGCTTGGCGCGGCAGGTTTTCGAATCGTGGTTCCACTCGACATCGATGACCGGCGGCAGCGCCCCCTTCACCTTGGGCACGTTGCGGATGAACCATTTCGCCTGGGCCTCCGCCGACGAGCACCAGTAGAAGAAATGATAGGCGCCGCGCGCAAGGCCGGCGTTGGCCGCGCCATCCCAGTTGCGCCGGAAGCTCGGGTCGACATGGTCCTGGCCGTCGGTGGCCTTGATGTAGGCGAAGTTGGCGCCCTGCCCCTTCAGCCGCTTCCAGTCGATGGCGCCCTGCCAGCGCGACACGTCGACGCCGTGCACCGGATAGTGCGCGGGCTTGACCCGGCCGAACTTGACCGGCTTGGCGTCGGTAAAGCGCGGACTGCGCACCGGCTGGTGGCGAAAGGCGGTGACCGCCGCGGTCTTCACCGGATCGGGCTCGAGCGCCAGCGGCTCGGCGGTCTCGGCAAGGACGGTTTCGAGCGCGACGCCGCCGAAACGCTCCGGGTTTGGCTCGGGCGCCGCCGGCTTCAGC
>JBATNB010000200.1:0-2491 GCA_049290135.1 Rhizobiaceae bacterium | reverse complement strand
ATCTGGAGGCGCTGCCCCAGCCGGTCCGGCGCATGCGCGAACTGATCATGGAAGCCTGCCGCGCCGGCGACCTGGAAAAATTACGCCCGCTGATCGGCACGACCGAGGCGCGCACACGGCTTTCGCTCGACGGTTCGGAGGAGGATCCGGTCGAGTTTCTCAAGGGCTCCTCCGGCGACGAGGAAGGCCAGGAAATCCTGGCCATCCTGCTGGAGGTGCTGGAGGCCGGCTATGTCCACCTCGACGCGGGAACCGACACCGAGCGCTTCATCTGGCCGTATTTCTTCGCCACGCCGCTGGAAAAGCTCGATGCGCGGCAGCGGGTCGAACTGTTCAAGCTGATCACCGCCGGCGACTACGAGGACATGAAGGGCTACGGCGCCTACATCTTCTACCGGGTGGGGATTTCGCCGGAAGGAAAGTGGGACTTCTTCCTCGCCGGCGATTGAGCGCCGGCGCTACAGCGCCTCGGCAAACAGCACCGGGCGGCCCTGCCCGGGCGTGACAATGTCGCCATCCCACATGACGCGTTGGCCGCGGACGATCGTGCCGACGGGCCAGCCGGTCACCTGCGTGCCGTCATAGGGCGTCCACGCTGAACGCGAGCCGATCCAGGCGTTGGTGATCGTCCGGCGTGCCTTGAGATCGACCACGGTGAAATCGGCATCGTAGCCGACCGCGACGCGGCCCTTGCGGGCGATGGCGAAGATGCGGCCCGGACCGGCGCTCGTCAGATCGACGAAGCGTTCCAGCGTCAGCCGGCCGGCATTCACATGGTCGAGCATGATCGGCACCAGCGTCTGCACGCCGGTCATGCCGGACGGCGAGGCCGGATAGGGACGGGCCTTTTCCTCAAGCGTGTGCGGGGCGTGATCGGAGCCGAGGACATCGACGACGCCCTGGTCCAGGCCCTGCCAGATGCCGTCGCGGTGCCTGGCGGCGCGCACTGGCGGGTTCATCTGGATCAGCGTGCCCAGTCGCGCATAGTCGTCGGCCGATAAAGTCAGGTGGTGCGGCGTGGCCTCGACGGTCGCCACATCCTTGTGACCGGCCAGAAACGCCATTTCCTCGGCGGTCGAGACATGCAGCACGTGGATTCGCGCCCGGGTCCGGCGCGCAATGCGCACCAGGCGCTCGGTGCAGGTCAGCGCGGCGATCTCGTCACGCCACACCGGATGCGACGCGGGATCGCCGGCAACGCGCAGGTTCTCGCGCTCGCGCAAGCGAAACTCGTCCTCGGAATGGAACGCGGCGCGGCGGCGCACATTGGCCAGGATCGAGGCCACGCCTTCGTCGTCCTCGACGAGAAGGTCGCCGGTGGACGAGCCCATGAACACCTTGATGCCGGCGGCACCCGGCAGGCGCTCCAGTTCGGCGACATCGCCGGCATTTTCGCGCGTTCCGCCCACCCAGAACGCGAAATCGCAGTGCATGCGCGACGTCGCGCGCGCCACCTTGTCGGCAAGGGCCGCCGCGCTGGTCGTCAGCGGCTTGGTGTTGGGCATCTCGAACACCGCGGTCACCCCGCCAAGCACGGCGGCGCGCGAACCGGTCTCCAGGTCTTCCTTGTGCTCCAGGCCCGGCTCGCGGAAATGCACCTGGCTGTCGATGACGCCGGGAAGGACGTGCAGGCCGGTGCAATCGATGCTCTCCCCGGCCGAAGCGCCGGACAGGTCGCCGATGGCGGCGATCCGCCCGCCCGACACGCCGACATCGCGGCGCATCTTGCCGTCGTGATTCACCACCGTGCCACCGGCGAGAATGAGGTCAAAGGTTTGGGGCATTCGCGTCAGCCTTGTCCGGACCGTCGTGGCGGCTTACGTAATCGCCATCACCATGGCAAGCGGAACCGACATGCCCACAGTCCACCTCGCCGACCGAAGCCTTCTCCACGTGCGCGGCGCGGACGCCGTGACGTTCCTTCAAGGGCTTGTGACCACCGATGTCGCGGCGCTCGCCAAGGGCGAAGCCCGCCCGGGCGCGCTGTTGTCGCCGCAGGGCAAGATCCTGTTCTCCTTCCTCGTGCTGGCCGATGGCGACACCGTCGCTCTGGATTGCGCCACGGGTGACGCACCGGCTCTCCTGAAGCGCCTGACGCTCTACAAACTGCGATCCAGTGTCGAGTTATCTGTTGAAGATCAAATGGTTAACAGCGTTTCCTGGGATGACGGTCCGGATTCCTCGCATTCTGATTCAACGACTTCGCACGGTGAATCATCCCGATTTCTGGATCGCAGCTACCCGTTTGCCGTCACCCGGAGCCATGGCGCCGGCGTTCCCGCCGCGACCGCCGGTCCCGAGGCGCTCGACCGGCTGCGCATCATCCACGCGATTGCCGAGCCCGGACGCGACTTCGCCAATGGCGAGGCCTTCCCGCACGACGTCAACCTCGACCAGACCGGCGGCGTGTCGTTCCGCAAGGGCTGCTATGTCGGACAGGAGGTGGTGTCGCGCATGCAGCATCGCGGCACCGCGCGCCGGCGGGCCGTCG
>JBATNB010000199.1:0-1753 GCA_049290135.1 Rhizobiaceae bacterium | reverse complement strand
GTTCACGGTCGCATGGTGCGGCGTGATGGGCTAAGGAAACGCGGCTTTTTCAAAGTGCGGCGTCGCCGCGGGAGGATGAAGGGCATGGCCAACGTTGTGGTCGTCGGCGCGCAATGGGGCGACGAAGGCAAGGGCAAGATCGTCGACTGGCTGTCGGAGCGCGCCGACATCGTGGTGCGGTTCCAGGGCGGGCACAATGCCGGGCATACGCTGGTCATCGACGGCGTGTCCTACAAGCTGTCGCTGCTGCCGTCCGGCGTGGTGCGCGGCAAGCTGTCGGTGATCGGCAATGGCGTGGTGTTCGATCCGCATGCCTTCGTCGCCGAGCTCGACCGGCTGGCGGCGCAGGGCATCGCGGTAACGCCGGATATCCTCAAGATCGCGGAGAACGTGCCGCTGATCCTGTCGGTCCACCGCGAACTGGACGGCCTGCGCGAAGACGCGGCGAGCAATTCCGGCACGAAGATCGGAACCACGCGACGCGGCATCGGCCCGGCCTACGAGGACAAGGTCGGGCGACGGGCCATCCGGCTGATGGACCTTGCCGAACCGCAATCGCTCGGGCTGAAGATCGAACGGCTGCTCACGCATCACAATGCGCTGCGGCGCGGGCTCGGCCAGGCCGAAGTGGCAGCCGCGACGATCGCGCAGGAACTGGCCAGCGTTTCGGCGCGGGTCCTGCCCTACATGGACCGGGCCGGCGCGCTCATCGACGCAAGGCGCCGCGACGGCGCGCGCATCCTGTTCGAGGGCGCGCAGGGCACCTTCCTCGACATCGATCACGGCACCTACCCCTATGTGACCTCGTCGAACACGGTGGCCGGCCAGGCGGCCGCGGGATCGGGCATCGGCCCCGGCGGCGTCGGCTACGTGCTCGGCATCGTCAAGGCCTACACGACCCGTGTCGGCGAAGGCCCGTTCCCGACCGAGCAGCAGAACGACATCGGCGATTTCCTCGGCACACGCGGCCACGAGTTCGGCACGGTGACCGGACGCAAGCGCCGCTGCGGCTGGTTCGACGCCGCGCTCGTGCGCCAGGCGGTCGCCGTCAACGGCATCACCGGCATCGCGCTCACCAAGCTCGACGTGCTCGACGGCCTCGACGAGATCAAGGTCTGCACCGGCTATCGCCTCGACGGGCAGGAGATTTCTTGGCTGCCCGCCGGGCAGGCGGCGCAGGCGCGCATCGAGCCGGTGTACCAGACGATCGAAGGCTGGTCGGGCACGACCGCGGGTGCGCGGCGCTGGGCCGATTTGCCGGCGGCGGCGGTCAAGTATGTGCGCCTGATCGAGGATCTGATCGGTGCGCCGGTCGCGCTCCTGTCGACCAGCCCGGAGCGGGATGACACGATTTTCGTCACCGATCCCTTCCGTGACTGAAGTTACGGCGCGCTGTCTTGTTGCCGAAGGTCATGAGTTTGACGTATTCGGGGGTTTCCAAGGGATGGGCGGCCTGATTAACGGCCGGAAAGCGGGCATTTCTCGATGACGGACTTCACACCGATACTCAAGCGCACGATTGACGGGCTCGCCGACCGCGGGCCCGCGGTGCGTGAAAAGGTGTACGACAAGGCGCGGATCACCATTCGCGCCAAGCTGGAGAGCACGGTGCCGGCGCTCGGCGCCGACCAGGTCGCGCGCCAGATGAAGGCGCTCGAGGACGCCATCGACACGGTCGAGTTCGACTACAAGATCAACGACGCGGTGTCCTTCGGTTCGCCGAAGCCGGCGCAGCCGGCGCGCGCGCCCGAAC
>JBATNB010000198.1:0-1538 GCA_049290135.1 Rhizobiaceae bacterium | reverse complement strand
CACACCTACAGCAAGTTTGTTCAATGCGATAAGCGGTCAATATAAAGGTTCAGAGACAAAGTTTCAAGCATCGGGCTATGGCATGATTGCACCGCCCGAATATCTATTAGAGGACGGCGGGCAAGTCTACGAGAAAAAAGACGACTTCGATTTGGTGAACGAGGGCGTGCGTTGTCAGATGATTGCATGGCAGCGCCTAAGCAGGGCGCGTCAACAGTTAGCGGTCAACGTAGACTGCAACCTGAAAGCCTATGACACAAGCCCGCTGCAAAACGTAACCCTAAGCCTTGCAGAGTTTGGCTATTCAAACAAAGTATTTGAAGTTAGAAAGCGTACTTTTGCAGGCACGCATATCGAATACTCGTTACAGGAAACCAGCCCAGCCGTTTGGGATTGGGACTACACCAAAACGCAGGCAGCGGTTGAGACACCTAATGTCAACGTGCAGGTGAATCTGACCGTCGAATCTTTGCAGAATATCGTTGTTACTTCTGGCACGGAATCTCTACTGATAAACAATGACGGGACTATCACCAGTCGCATCAAAGTGACATGGGACAAAGTGACTAGCACCTATGTCCAATATGGCGGGTTTGTAGAGTGGCAATATCGCGTCGTGGGTGCGACAGAATGGATTACAGCGCCAAGGGTATCAGGCGCATACACAGAAGCCTATTTAAGCCCTGTAATCGACGGTGTGACCTATGAAATACGCGGGCGGGCAATTAGTCAACTAGGCATGCAAGGGCTTGGCTCTGCGGTTATTAGTCATACTGTTGTTGGCAAAACTCAACCCCCATCAAACATAGAATCATTCACCATTGATGGCGATGTTTTGAACTGGACGCATATCACAGACTTGGATGTTGCAGGGTATGAGATACGGTTTAACTACGGAAACAATGGCGATTGGGGCGTTGCGACGCAGCTAACCACTGGCATTGTTACAGAGTCCCCCTTTGCACTGGTAACACGTCCTAGCGGTACGGTCACTTTGATGATAAAAGCCATTGATACAAGTGGCAATTATTCATACCTACCAGCTAAAATTATCACAGACTTGGGCGATGCGCCGATTCAAAACGTAGTCGAGACTATCAACTTTGACCCTGCATTTTTAGGCACTCTGACAGACTGCACATTGTCAAGTGGCGATTTATTATCCGATGCTACTGATTTATTCTACGGTGCAAATGCAGCGGCTTTTTACGGCGCAGACACCGACCCGTTTTACCTTACTTCGGCTTACACGGGGTTAGTTTATGAATCAAGCGACACACGAATATCAAGTGCTTTAACGGGTTCAATTGCCACGCTTGTTTTAGATTATGTCGGTTCAAGTTTATTTATTGAATATCGACTGTCAGACCCCGCACAGTTTTACGGCGAGGATGGTGATTTATTTTATGGCGCGGATGGTGATCCGTTTTATGACGGCAACGGCGGTCAATGGTTAGCATGGCCGGGTCAAATTGTAGTCATAAACGACGTGTATCAATTCCGCGTAACCATTGGCGGCGGTGGTGTAGAGGGTAGAT
>JBATNB010000197.1:0-9055 GCA_049290135.1 Rhizobiaceae bacterium | reverse complement strand
GTCCAGGCCGGCCCCGGGCGCGAGCAGGGCGACAGCGACGCCGGCCTGGCGAACCGCGCCGACCGCCCGCATGATTCGGGCATCATGGTCGAGCGGCGCGAGCGACAGATGAACGACCGGTCGACGTGTCATGCGCAGGCATTAAGCCCCTGAATCGCTGCGGAATTGAACCGAACGGGCCGAAAAGCCGTCGGAAAGGCACACCGATCGGGCAAAACACCGCTCGGTGCCATCGCGCGACTGTGCGCCCCGATACAGCGCCTTGTAAACAGAGTTGTTTCGTTGCATGAACGCCCCGCATTTTGCCCCGCATGCGATTTTGGGCCGATTTCGGTGTTTCCGGGGATACGCAGTATGGATAGTCACGACATGCCGAACATCGCGCACCAGACGGTCGGGGTCATCGGATTGGGCTATGTCGGCCTCCCGCTGCTGATGGCGATCGCGGAAAGCGGCTTCACCGCTCTCGGGTTCGATATCAATGAATCGCGCGCCGAGATGCTCAATGCCGGCAAGAGCTACCTGAAGACCTATTCGGACCGCGAAATCGCGACCCATCTCGCCACCGGCCGGTTTTCCGCGACCAGCGACATGTCGCGTCTTCCCGAATGCTCGGCCATCCTCATCTGCGTGCCGACGCCGCTCAACAAATATCGCGAGCCGGACCTGTCCTACATCGTCAACACGACCGAGGTGGTGGCCAAGCACCTGCGGTCGGGCCAGCTTGTCGTGCTGGAATCGACGACCTACCCCGGGACGACCGACGAGATCATGAAGCCGATCCTCGAAACGTCGGGCCTGGTGTGCGGAGAGGATTTCTATCTTGCCTATTCTCCCGAGCGTGAGGATCCGGGCAACATCAACTTCTCCACGTCGACCATGCCGAAGGTGATCGGCGGCTACAATGAAGCCTCCACGCAGCGCGCCACGGCGGTCTATCAGCGCTTCATCAAGCAGGTCGTCACCGTGTCGTCGGCCACCACCGCCGAGGCCGTGAAGCTGACCGAGAACATTTTCCGCGCCATCAACATCGGGCTCGTCAACGAGTTGAAGATGGTGTTCGACCGGATGGGCATCGACACGTTCGAGGTGATCGACGCGGCCAAGACCAAGCCGTTCGGTTTCATGGCGTTCTATCCGGGGCCGGGCTGGGGCGGCCACTGCATCCCGATCGATCCGTTCTACCTGACCTGGAAGGCGCGCGAGTTCGGGGCGCACACGCGCTTCATCGAACTGGCCGGCGAGATCAACAATGTCATGCCGGAATATGTCATCGAGCGCGCCGCCGTGGCGCTGGACATGACCAGCAGCCGCGGCCTGAACGGCGCGCGCGTCCTTGTCGTCGGCGCCGCGTACAAGGCCAATGTCGATGATGTTCGCGAAAGCCCGTCGCTCCGGGTGATCGAGAAGCTGCGCAAGCGGCGCGCCAAGGTCGATTACTACGACCCGTTCGTTCCCGAGTTCGATGATCACGTCACCGGACCGATGAAATCCGTCGGCTTCGACGCCGCGACGGTCGCCAGCTACGACGTGGCCATCATCTGCACCGCCCATGACAAGATCGATTGGGAGTTCGTCGTGGAGAACTCCAGGATCGTCGTGGACAGCCGCAACGCGACCAAGACCGTGATCAACAATCGCGAACGCATCTTCAAGGCCTGATCCGCGGCCGGCAGAAGAGGGCAGGGGACATCATGCAGGGAGCCGGACCTTCCGTCGCAGTCATCGGCTGCGGTTACTGGGGCAAGAACATCGTGCGCAACTTCGCCGGTCTCGGCGCGCTTGCCGCGGTCAACGATCCTTTCCCGGCGAACGCCGAGGCGATGTCGCGGCAGTTTTCCGTTCCCGCTTTTCCGTTCGACGCAATCCTCGCCGATCCGTCCATCCGGGGTGTGGCCATCGCGGCGCCGGCGCCGCTGCACGCCGACATCGCGTTGCAATGCCTTGATGCCGGCAAGCACGTCTTTGTCGAAAAGCCGATCGCGTTGTCGCTCGCCGATGCCGACCGCATGATCGCGCGCGCCGCCGCGCGCGATCGCCTGCTGATGGTCGGGCATCTGCTCAACTACCACCCGGCCTTCCTCAAGGTCGCGCAAATGGTGGCCGACGGGACTGTCGGGCCGCTGCGGCGCCTTTATTCCAATCGCCTGTCGCTCGGAAAGGTGCGGACGGACGAGAACGTGCTCTGGAGCTTCGCCCCGCACGACGTGTCGATGATCCTGCGACTGGCCGGCAACCGGCTTCCGGTGGAAGTCGACGCCACGGGAGCCGCCTGCCTCGGCGCCGGCATCGCCGACTTCGCCCATGCGCACATGACGTTTGACGACGGACTCACCGCGCATGTCTTCGTCTCCTGGCTCAATCCGTTCAAGGAGCAGAAGCTTGTCGTCGTCGGCGCGACCGGCATGCTCGTGTTCGACGACACCTTGCCGGCGGCGCAGAAGGTCGCGCTTTTTCGCCATGCCGTCAGCATCGAGAACGGCGTGCCGCGGGTCTCCAAGGCGGATGCCGAGTTTGTGGCGTTCGACGAGGGCGAGCCGCTGCGCAACGAGTGCCAGGCGTTTCTCGACGGCATGGACGACCCGGCAACCATCGTCACAGATGGTGCCGAGGGCCGGCGAGTCCTGGATGTCCTCTCGCGTGCCGAGGCCGCGATGGCTGCGAAGGTGAAGTGATGCCTGTCGATTCCGCCGCCCGCGTCGCCGAGACCGCGAAGATCCATGAATCGGCCTATGTCGATGCCGGCGCCATTGTCGGCGACAGCACCTCGATCTGGCATTTCACCCATATCCTCGGCGGCGTCACCATCGGCAAGGGCTGCGTCATCTCGCAGAACGTCATGATCGGGCCGGACGTGACGGTCGGCGACAATTGCAAGATCCAGAACAATGTCTCGCTCTACAAGGGCGTGATCCTTGAGGACGGCGTGTTCTGCGGGCCGTCCTGCGTGTTCACCAACGTCAACACGCCGCGCGCCGAGGTGAACCGGAAGAACGAGTTCCTTGAAACGCGGGTCGGCCGTGGCGCCTCCATCGGCGCCAACGCCACGATCGTCTGCGGGCACTCGATCGGGGCCTATGCCTTCATCGCCGCCGGCGCGGTGGTGACCCGGGACGTGCCCGCGCACGCGCTGATGATGGGCAATCCGGCGCGGCAGAAGGGCTGGGTCAGCCACGCGGGGGAAGTGCTGCGGGACGATCTGGTCTGCCCGCGCTCCGGCGATCGGTACGAAGTACGCAGCGGAAATCTGGTCCGCGCCTGAGCCGCGGACAGCCAGAGGGAAAAGTCATGGAATTCATCGATCTCGGCGCACAGCAGGCCCGCATCAAGGACAAGCTCGACGCGCGCATCGCCGCGGTGCTGCGGCACGGGCGCTACATCCTCGGCCCCGAAGTCGGCGAGCTCGAGAAAGGTCTGTCCGAGTTTTGTGGCCTGGCGAATCCGGCCATCACCTGCTCCAACGGCACCGACGCCATTTCGATGGTGCTGATGGCGCGCGGCATCGGTCCCGGCGATGCCGTCTTCGTGCCGACATTCACCTTCGCCGCGACCGCGGAAGTCGTGGTGCTGCAGCGCGCCACGCCGGTTTTCGTCGATACCTTGCCGGAAACCTTCAACCTTGATCCGGCGAGCCTCAGGAACGCCATTGCCGTTGCCAGGGCGGCCGGGCTCAAGCCGCGCGCCATCATCACGGTCGACCTGTTCGGCTTGCCCGCCGACTATGACGCGATCGAGCCGATCGCGGCGGAAAACAACCTCGATCTTATCTGCGATTCCGCGCAAGGGTTCGGCGGCGAATACAAGGGCCGCATGGTCGGCACCATCGGCCTGGCCACGACGACCTCCTTCTTCCCGGCCAAGCCGCTTGGCTGTTATGGCGATGGCGGCGCGGTCTTCACCGCCGACAAGGAACTTGACGCTGCGATGCGTTCGATCCGCGTCCACGGCAAGGGCACGGACAAGTACGACAATGCCCGCGTTGGCCTCAACGCCCGCCTCGACACGATCCAGGCCGCCATCCTCCTGGAAAAGCTGGCAATTTTCGGCGATGAGATCGCGAAGCGCAATGTCGTCGCCGCCCGCTACAACGCCGCGTTCGCCGGCAACAACCGCATCGCCACGCCGGAGGTCCCGGACGGGCTCGTGTCCACCTGGGCGCAGTACACGCTGCGCCTGCCGGTCGAAAAGCGCGATGCCGTGATGGCCGCGCTCGGCAAGGCGGGAATCCCCTCGGTGGTCTATTATCCGCTGCCGCTGCACCTGCAGACGGCCTACCGGCACTTCCCCGTGGCCGGCGATCTGTCGACCAGCGCGCGCTTGTCGAAGGAAGTGCTGAGCCTGCCGATGCATCCCTATCTTTCGAACGCGGATCAGCAGACGGTGGTCGATGCCGTTCTGGCGGCGATTTCGGACTGAAACCTCGATCAGGCGCCGGCCAGGGTGCGGCGAATGCCGTCTCCCGGCGTCAGGAATGTCGCCAGGTCGATCCGTTCGGCAAGTCGGGCGAGATCGGGAACGATCGGGCCCGGCGATGCGGCGTCGGTTCGCTCCACATTCAACGCCATGCCGGTCTGCGCCGAGATGGTCCGAAGCAGGCCGCCCAGGCTGATGGCATGCGGGCTGGCCACATTGATCGGGCCGCTCCAGCCGTCCTCGACGGCCCGCACGAAAACCCCCGCCGTGTCGCCCACATAGGTCGGCACGAAAACGAGTCCCTCGCCGTCCGCCGGCAGGGTTACCTTCTGTCCGGCCCTGACATTGTCGATCAGGCGCGCGATCAACATGTTGCGCTGGCCCGGGCCGTAGAGAAAGAAGACACGCAGGTTCGAGACCGCGAATTTCCCCGAATATGCTCCGCTGATCAGTTCCGCGGCGAGCTTCGAAGCGCCGTAATACCCTGTCGGACGCAAGGCGCTGTCCTCATGCAACGGGGCGGCGAAAGGTTCGTAGACCGTTCCTGTGCTTGCAAGGACCAGGCGCGTGATGCCGGCGGACAGGCCGTACTCGCACAATTCCTGCACGAGCCGGATATTGACGGCGAACACATCCGGCGCGCCGTCGGGGAAATTGCGATAGCCGTTGGATTGGGCAAGGTGAATGATGGCGTCCGCACGCGCCGGCAGGCGCGAACGATCGAGTCCTGCCGATAGGTCCATGGCGATCCAGTGGACGCCGCGGCCGCCGGGCAGAGTGTCTGTAACCTGGCGCGTCAGGCAATACAGGTCATGGCGACCGGCAAGCTGGCGCACCAGTTCCTGACCGAGGAAGCCCGCGGCTCCGGTGATGACGATGTTCAACGACAACCTCCGGAGCCACGATCCGTTTCAGGTGTTGGACGGCAGGCGCTGCGCAGCGCGGCGAGCGTCCACTTCGGCCTTGTGCGCGGCACGCCATTCGATGAGCGCGCGAAGGCCGTCGTCGAGGCCGATCTCGGCCTTGAAGCCGATTTCCTCGATCGCCCGCTTCGGATCGCCGATGCGGTTGCGCACGAGCGTGGCCTGGCTGCGCGGCTTGTACTGGATGTCCTTGTTGCAACCCGTCAGGTTGAGAAGGCGCTCGGCGAGTTCCTTCAGCGACGTGCGGATACCGGTGCCGACATTGTAATATCGTGCCACCGTATCGGCTTGCATCGCCTTCACATTGGCCAGTGCGCAGTCGTAGACCGACACGAAATCGAACGCTTCCGACCCGTCGCCCAGGATGGTCGGCCCCTCGCCATTGTCGATGGCGTCAAGCATCTTCATGATCACGGCGATATAGGCGCCCTGATAGTCCTGGCGCGGGCCATAGACGTTCATGTAGCGCAGCCCGGCCGTCTGAAGGCCGTACCGGTAGTGGTAGGCCGTCACCATGGCTTCACCGGCGATTTTGGTGGCGCCATAGAAGTTCTTGTTGTTGAACGGATGGTCTTCGCCCATCGGCTCCTGGACGGCATCGCCATAGACCGAGGCGGACGACGAATACACAAGGCGCTTCACGCCCTGGTTCACGCACGCTTCAAGGACGTTGAAGGTTCCCCGAACGTTCACGTCGAATGCCGACCTGGGGTATTCGTGGCACTGCAGCAGCCAGAGCGCGGCGAAATGGAATACGCCATGGGCTCCCTCGAACGCCTTGTTCAGGATGTCGGCCTGCAGGACATCACCGCCGATATCGAAGATCCGGACTCGCGGATCCTGCATCGCTTCCGAAAGGTTCTCGCGGGTTCCGCGCTGGAAATTGTCGTAGATGACAATTTCTCCGACGTCGGTCTTCACAAGCCGATCGACCGTATGCGAACCGATCAGGCCAGCACCGCCGACCAGCACAACTTTTTTGCCGCTGATTTCCATTGAAAGGGTCCCGTTGGGTTTTCGCGGCTCGTAACAGAAGCTGCGATTCTGCTCAATGCGGCCTGTTTACATTTGTTGCAAGGCGGCTAGAAGGTCTCGCGCGCTCAGTCGGGGGACTTGCGCCATGTATGGAGCGAATGCGATGCGGCCGAATGCAATCAGCCATTTTTCCTCGAAGGCGCTCGGCCTTGGCGAAACGCGGCTGGAGACCTTCGAGGAAGGCGATGGCCACGTCACCGAGGGCGTCATCCACGCCGGCGGGTCCTGGTTCCCGATCACGGGGGGCGTGCCCTGTTTCCTGACCGGCGTCCTCAAGCCGGACTTTTCCGGTTTCGCCAGGCGTCACGGACTGCCGATGGCGGACGATGGCCCGACGCGCGCGGAAGCGGCCGAACAGGCCAAGACCAACGAGACATTTTCCGACAAGTGGCGCCGGTTCAAGAACTACGGCCTGGAGCCGGCGCATCAGGAATTCCTCTACGGCTGGTACTGCAAGAAATTCGGTCTCGACAGCGTCGACGCGATCAAGGCGTTCTACCGTTCGAAGGGCCGGGTGCTCGAAGTCGGTCCGGGGTCCGGGTTCAACACCCGTTTCATCGCCGAGCACACGGAGGGCGAAGTCTTCGCCCTCGATGTCTCCGACGCGGCCGATACGACGTTCGGGAACACGCGCGACCTGGCAAATTGCACGGTGGTCAAGGCCGACCTGATGCTCGCGCCTTTTCCGGAGAACCACTTTGATTTCATCATCGCCGACGGTGTGCTCCATCACACTCCGGACACGCGCGAAGCCGTTCGGGCGCTCTACAGGCTGGTGAAGCCGGGCGGGCAGTTCTTCTTCTATGTCTACCGCCGCATGGGTGCGGCGCGGGCATTCGTCGATCAGCATATCCGCGAGAGCTTTTCGAAACTCGAGCCCGAGGCCTGCTACGAAGCCTGCGAGGCGATCACCGACCTCGGCCGGGAATTGTCGCGCATCGACGCGACGATCACCCTCGATAAGCCGATCCCGGTTCTCGGCATCCCGGCTGGAACGCACAACGTCCAGCGCCTGCTTTACTACAATTTCGTCAAGTGCTTCTGGAATGACGCCTTCGACTACGAGACCAACAACATGGTCAATTTCGACTGGTACCATCCGCACAACGCCTGGCAGCATTCGGACGAGGAAGTCCGTGGCTGGCTCGACGAACTCGGGGTGAAGGAAGCGTCCTTCAACGACTCCAATCCGAACGGCATCTCTGTTATGGTCAACAAGCCCGCCTGATCCGGAGATTTCGCAGGTTCGGCGGCCAGGGCGGTGGGAGCACGCGAATTGCCGCAAGCTTTGGCCACGACCCCGCTTCGCATCATCCATCTTCCCGATGTCGTCGGAGGCCACCCGGTCGCCCTCTCGGCGGGGGAGCGCGCCCTCGGGCATGCATCGCAGACGCTGTCCTACCTGCAATCGCCCTACGGCTACACGGCCGACCGGCTGGTCCCCGGCCTTGAGGGCGGCATGCTCCGGCGCTGGACGGGACGGGCGAGGACGTTTCTGTCGATACGCAATCGGTTCGATGTCTTTCACTTCAATTTCGGCCGCAGCCTCATGTCGTCGGCCAGCGGGCGCCTGATCCTCGGCGAATTGCCATTCTACCCGAAACGCGCCGTGCGGGTGATGACCTTCCAGGGATCCGACGCGCGCACCGTCTATGGACCGGAACTCGCCGCGTCCATCGAAGTGGAACGCCAGGCGGGTCGTCCGGTGGACGCGGCCGTCTGGAGCGACGATGCGCTCGCCGCGCGCCGGGAGCACCGGCTCGCCGTGATCGCCAAGGCCGCGCGCCATTGCGACGCCCTCCTGGCGCTGAACCCGGACTTGCTGGCGCCCCTGCCGCGGGACCAGGCGCGTTTCTTCCCCTATGCCATCGATCCGTCCGTGGCGGCGCTTGCGCAGGATCGCGCTTCGGTGGTCCGGCAGGCGGGCGTTCCGCTGCATGTCGTGCATCTGTCCACCAACCGCGTCTACAAGGGCACGGCGCTGATCGAGCGGGCACTGGCCGAAATTTCCGCGCGGCCCGGTCGGCCGCTCACATTCGAGGTCGTGGAGCGTCGTTCGCGTGACGAAGCGCTGGCCGCCATCGCCCGTGCCGACATTGTAATCGACCAGATGGTGCTGGGCTGGTATGGTGCCGCGGCGGTTGAAGCCTGCTACATGGGGAAACCACTGGTCACTTACATCTCCGATGCGCAAGCCGCCGCGGCGCCTGCCGAACTGGTGGCCGACTTGCCGTTCGTCCGGGCCGGTCACGCGAACCTGGCCGATGTTCTTGACGGATTGCGCCAGAGCCCGGAGCAGCTGGCCGCGTTGGGTCCGCTATCCCGCGCATTCGCGCGGAAATGGCACGACCCGCTCGTGGTTGCCCGGCAATCCCTGGCACTTTATGAGGACATACGGAGCGGCAAGGCAGGCTCGCGGCCATAGGGCTTTCCATGCCGTGTTGCATGGCAAACTCCGGGATGCCCGGTTTCGCAGGCAAGGAAAGGCCGGAACCATGGATGGCTTCCAGACGGAAGACCTGAGGAAACAGGGCGGAGAAGCCGATGCCGGGTAGCAGGGATCCGTCGCTCGCCAATCTGGAAAACCACGTGGCCAATCTCGACGCGCTGGTCAAGCAGGCGCTCGCCGCCGTTGCGCCGCTGGCGGCGACACAGGCGGCCGCGCGCGACACCGTGCTGGGGCA
>JBATNB010000196.1:0-4222 GCA_049290135.1 Rhizobiaceae bacterium | reverse complement strand
CACGACGATCCGTTGCGGCTGGCGGCGCTGCATTCCATGACCTCGCTCACCGGGTCGGCGCTGCTGGCGCTCGGCGTCGCCGAAGGCGCGTTCGCGCCCGAGGAAGCCTGGGCGGCGGCGCATGTCGACGAAGCCTACAACGAGACCGTCTGGGGCACGGACGACGAGGCGGCGGCGCGGATCGTACGCCGTCGGGGCGAGTTCATGGCCGCCGTGGCGCTGCTGTCAGCACTCCGATGACGTTGCCGCGCCGCAGGCGCGGTCGATGCGATGGCGCTGCGAACGCTGCAGCACGCCACGGTCGTCGAGGATGAAGATGTCCAGCGAGAGATTGCCGGGCTCGTCGGGAATCGCCATGCGCGTTTCCAGCGGCGTGTTGATCTGCAGGCAGGGCACCCCGGTCTTCTCGAGCGTCAGGGTCACGTAGAGGTGCCGGTTGGTCGGCTGGTCGGCCTTCTCGTCCGGAACGCCCTCGCGCGCTTCGCGGATGCGCCAGCAGGTCTCGGCGGAAAGATGCTGCACCTTCACCGAGACATGTCCGTGGCCGTCGGCGATGGCCCAGGAACCGGGATAGTCGGAAGTGGTCGGCGAATGACCGGCAAGCGCGGCGGCGGTGGCCGCCAGCGAACAGGCCAGGGCTGATGCCAGGGCACGCATGATGTCTCCTCCCGATGGCGTTTTCGCCATTGCCGCCATCTTGACCGGCGCCGGGGCGAGGCCCTTGACGATCGTCAAGCGGGACGGCGTGGCCGGGCGACGGGCGCGGATCGACGGCGCGGGGACAATGGTTGCGCGGGCGGCGGGCGCCGGGTCAGGGCTGGCGGGTGAACAGCAGCCGGATGAATTCCGCGATCTCGCCTTCGAGCGGGAAGGACAGCATGCCCATGACCGAATAGCCCAGCAGCCAGGGCATCAGGTAGAAGCGGACCATGAAGAAGAACCAGGCCACGTAGCCCGGGACCAGCGGCTTGACCAGGAAGGACGGCGTGATCGGCGCGAACAGCCGGATCAGCGGGTCGGTCAGGCGCACGAAGATGCGCATGAAGAAGAAGGGCGACGTTTCCGGCAGGAACAGGCCCATCGCCATGCGGCCGATCAGCGTCCACATGATCATGCCGAGCACATAGTCGATGAGCAGCACCCACCAGGGGTGAATGGTCAGAAGATGTTCCATGCGCAGGCTCTATCCCAAAGGGAAGGGGCGGGACAAGGTCCCGCCCCCTCGGTCAGTTCAGGTCCGTTCAGTGGCCGCTGGCGAGCACGGTCTTGCCCGAAGGCAGACGCACCTCGTCGACCATGTCCTGGATCTCCTTCGACGGCGCCTTGGTCAGCAGCGTCACGACAACCATCGCGACCACCGAGGCGACCATGCCCACGATGCCGAAGCGGATGTCGTCGATGCCGTACCACGGTGCCATCAGCTTGTTGAACACCATGTAGAGGTACCAGGAGCCGACGCCGAAGCCCGCCACCATGCCGGCAATGGCGCCGGCGGTGTTGGCCCGCTTCCACCACACGCCGAGGACGAGCGGGAAGAAGAGGCCGGAGCAGGCGAAGTCGAACGCCCAGGCCACCGCGCCGAGGATGCCCGTCAGCTTGAGCGAGGCGATGAACGCGCCGGCCAGGCCAATGAAGACCAGCAGGACGCGCGCCACGATCAGGCGCTTGCGGGTGTCGGCGTTCGGGTCGATGATCTTGTAGTACAGATCGTGCGACAGGGCGTTGGCGATGGCCAGCAGCAGTCCGTCGGCGGTCGACATGGCGGCGGCGAGGCCGCCGGCGGCCACGAGGCCGGAGATCACGTAGGGCAGGCCTGCGATTTCCGGTGTGGCGAGCACGACGATGTCGGGCCGCATGAAGAACTCGTTCAACTGGACGATGCCGTCGGCGTTCTGGTCGGCAACGGCGAGCATGCCCACCGACGACCAGTGCTTGACCCATTCGAGGTTCGACACGTCGGCGAACGACTTGCCGATGATCGACGTGGCGTAGTTCGGATCAAGCAGGTTGAGTTTGGTCAGCGTGGCGAGCGCCGGCGCCGACAGGTACAGCAGCAGGATGAAGGCCAGCGACCAACCGACCGAACGGCGCGCGGCGCGGACCGACGGGGTGGTGAAGTAGCGCATCAGGATGTGCGGCAGCGAGGCGGTGCCGGCCATCATGCAGATGGCGAGAGACACCATCGCCCAGCCCTTGCCGTCCGGCGCGTTGGCCGGATTGGTCAGGACCGAGACGCCCTTGATCGCTTCCGCGGCCGGCATCAGACCGTACAGGTCCTCCAGTTCTTTGACGCGATGGACAGCGTCGCCGTAGGAGAAGTGCGGGATGATACCGAAGCCCTGCTTGTTCGACATCCAGATCAGCGGCACCAGGTAGGCGACGATCAGGACGATGTACTGGGCCACCTGGGTCCAGGTCACGCCGCGCATGCCGCCGAGCATGGAGCAGATGAAGATGCCGAGCAGGCCGAGATAGACGCCGACCTCGAAGGGAATGCCGAGCGTCTGCGCGGCAATCGTTCCGGTGGCGTTGATCTGCGCCGTCACGTAGGTGAACGACGCGGCGACCAGCACGACGACGGCGAGGAAGCGCGCAATGTTGCCGCCGTAACGGGTGCCGATGAAGTCGGGAACCGTGTAGCAGCCGAACTTGCGCAGGTAGGGCGCCATCAGCGAGTTGACGAGCACGTAGCCGCCGGTCCAGCCGACGATGTATCCGAGATAGGGATAACCGCCGAAATAGACACCGCCGGCCAGCGCCACGAACGATGCGCCGGACATCCAGTCCGCCGCCGTGGCCATGCCGTTGTAGAGCGCCGGAACCTCGCGGCCCGCGACGTAGTAGGCGTCGACTTCCGCCGTGCGCGAGAGCCAGCCGATGATGGCGTAGATCGCGATGGTGAAAATCAGGAAGCCGATGCCGATTGTGTTGGCGGAGGCGCCCATCTTCTCCAGGATCGCCATCAACGCGAAGAACCCGGCGAAGCCCAGCGTATAGAGCGCATAGACCTTGCCGAGGTTGTCGATGAAACGACCGCTTTTCTTTGCTTCAGCCATTGTCGTTTCTCCTCACTCGGTCAGGCCGGCTTCGTCATCGATCTGGTCTTGGCGCCAGTTCTGGATGACGATCATGAGAACGAATGCGATGAGCGAGCCCTGGACGCACATGTAGTAGCCCAGGGGAAAGCCCAGGAAGCTCATCGAATTGAGCGCAGACGCGAAGTAGGGGATGACGATCGCAAACAGGACCCAAAGCGCAAGCACGATGTAGGTCAGGTTGCGGGTCTTCACCCAGTGCCGTTCGCGGGCGCCAGCATCAAGGCTGGACATGGTAACCCCTCCCAGTTTCATGCGGGCGCCATGCCCGCATATCTCCTCGCGGGCAGTCGCAAGACTCCCGCTGTTTGAAGACTTATCGGCAAAACGACCTTGCCTAAATAATCCGATGGTAGCATTCCACCGGCATTGCGGATCGTGCCCTTATGTGCCGCACCCACGGGAGCATTGGTCAAGTGACTGAAAAGACGAATGGAATCGGAAAACGCGTGGCCGCGCTCTGGTCGGAGACGGCCGGGCGGCTGATGTCGCGGCGCGATGGCGGACGGATCGACACGCGCGAACGCGTCTTTCACTTCGCCCGCACGCGCTCGGCGCTCCTGACGCAGAAAAAGCTTTACGGCTACCTCAAGGAGCGCATCGGCATCCGCTATCCGGAGGAGTTCGCCCGGCCCGAATTCGCCCGCTCGATGCGCATCGCCACCATCCACATCTATGCCGCGTCGCTGTCCGACCTGACGGTGTTCTGCGTCGCCAACGCGATGAAGGAAGCGGGCGAGGCCGACAAGCAGCACGCCGCGCGGGACTGTTTCCGGCTCGGGATCGACGAGAACGCGGCGGCGGAGTTCGCGGCCGAGAAGCTGGTCTGGATCGACAGCTTCGAGGCCCGCGTCGGGCGGACGCTGTGGCCGGCGACGGGCGAGGGCGCCTGGCACTTCACCGAAAGCCCGAAGGCGCTGGTCAAATGGGCGCCGATCGCCGACGAACTGAAGAAGCTCGACCGCGAGATCGTGGAGAATTCGCTGCGCTTCGCCTGGATCGAGGTGCGCAACGACTTCATGGCGCGGCTCGACGCCGACGCCGTGGTGCGCGACCGGCCGGCCTGAGCCCGTCATGGTCGGGCTTGACCCTGCCACCCCCCAAACGCGTCATGGTCGGGCTTGACC